>NZ_CALMHT010000116.1 GCF_937863835.1 uncultured Prevotella sp. | reverse complement strand
TTGCCGTTACCGTCGAATATACCTGCATAAGGAACGCTGCTCGTACCTGTCATGGTCTGGTCGGTGCCTAGATTCACATCGGCAGTCAGGATTCCATTGATTGAATTTGTTTCAGCATTGGCAACTGTAGAGAAAGCATCCCAGTCTTCTTGTTTCGAAATCTCGTAATAGGTGGCACCATTAATTGTTTGGGTAGACAAACTCAGCGCCACATTATATGTAGCGGTGTATGTAGCATCTCCTGTTACGGTGGTTCCTTCTGTCAATGCCGGAGACCAACCGTTGAACGTGTAAGTAATGCCACTTTGAGCCGTTTTCGTTGGCGTTGCGCCATTATAACTGATGGTTGTACCATAGTCCAATTTATCCTCTTTCAGTGTAGTTCCGTCCTCGTTTTTCCACGTGATTGTATATTGTATTGCCGTCCACTTGGCGTAGAGCGTGGTGGCAGATGTGATGTTCCATGCCGTTGCCGATGTGCCGTCAGCTTTATAATACAGGGTTCCGCCACCATTTATCTCGCTGTAATATCCACCGAAGGTATATCCCGTCTTTGCAGGCAGTGTTGTGAGTTGGGGCATGGCTGCGTCATAAGTGGCATTCACGCTGCCTTGCCCCGCTGTCGTGGGGGACTGGTCGTCTAATGTCACTGTATATTGATTTGCCGTCCACTTGGCATAGAGTGTCACGTCAGATGTTAAGGCTGCAGTGAAATTGAATATAGAACCTGAAAAGTTGGAAGAGGCATACCAGCCACCGAAAGTATAACCTGTCCTTGTTGGATCAGTAGGCTGTGCGAATGTTGTTCCATAATCTACAGTCTGATTAACAGTTGCAGAACCGTTGTCGTAATTGAGTGTTACGATAGGATTCTTCAACCACTTGGCGTAGAGCGTGATATTAGATGTTAAATCACATATTGCTTTCGTCGATGTGCCGTCAGCCTTATAATATTGGGTTCCGCTACCGTTTGTACCGCTGTAATATCCACCGAAGGTATATCCTGTTTTTACAGGCAGTGTTGTGAGTGTGGGCATGTCTGCGTCGTAAGTGGCAGTCACGCTGGTAGTTCCAGCGGTCGTGGCGGACTGGCTGTCTAATGTCACTGCATATTGGTTTGCCGTCCATACGGCGTATAATGTAACATCGCCAGTGGCGGTATAAGACGCTTTGTCATCGTAAGCCTTTGTACCAGTGGCTGTCGTAGCCCACCCCGAGAAAGTATATCCCGTGCGTGTAAAGCTGTTTTGTGTCAAGTTTTTCGCTGTGGCATCATAAGCCATCGTGTTCATTGTACCACTTCCCCCGTTGGCATCGAATTTGACCAAATGAACACATTCTATGGTTACAACGGGATTGTTACCATCATTGGCAATAGCGGATCGATAACAAGATATGCTCGTTCCTATGTTTTTTGGCAAATCGCTGGTCGTAATCGCATTAGCTGTTGTCTCGGCTGATGTATTTTTAAAAAGCGTGAATGCATTATTATTCTGATCTTCTAAATCGATTTCAGACGCGTAAATGCTTAGGTGTACCTTGGGGATTTCTTTCAGATTGGTGTAAGTGACC
>NZ_CALMHT010000115.1 GCF_937863835.1 uncultured Prevotella sp. | reverse complement strand
AGGTGACAGTTCCTTGAATACGAATGATTTTCCCGAACTTCTCGGTCCCAGCTCCGCCATATTGAAATTAGCTTCCACCAAAGGGATAAACCTGCTCAACAGCAACATTTTCATACGTGGAGTCATACCGTCAGATTCCGGTTCATAGCCACCGCTGCGCAGCAGCACGTTCAGCCATTCCTCATTGGTGAAATCCTTACGTGCCTGCTGAATACGGCTATTATCGAAAGCCGATAGCTGTATCGGTCTGATTTTGGAAATGACAAAAGGATAAATCTTCTTATTGATCATGATGGTGGAATCATAGTCTATATCAATGATAGCCCAGATACCTCCCATCAGCATCTTTTCATGCTGTTTGAGCAGTTCCTCCGATATATTGGCATCACGGATATTCAGATTAGACAGTTCTGCCCAGTACTTGTCCTTTGACGGGTCCAACTTCACCGAAATCTTATCGATTACCTTATATGACCCTTCACTATGAATCTTCGCCTGTATCAGGTTGGCATCCTTAGGGTCCACATAATGTTGTTGCAGCACCCGCTTTACATTCTCAATACCCTCCTGTATCTTCTGTTCATCATCCGTACTGCATGAATTGGCTAACAAGTATTCCAATACAAATACAGGCACATTCAAACCCACCTTGATGGAACGTACGATATCTTTTCTTACTGCGTAACCTTGGAACCTGTCCAATAGTTTTTTATCTAAATCCAACATCATCTTCTTTTTGTTTTAAAGTAAACCATCCAGTCCTCGTGCATCATTTCTTTCCACACTGCAGAAGTCTATCTGCTCCTTGGTCTGTGCATCTATTACTACCACCTTCACATCATCGGAAGCAGGCATCTCATATTCATACTCCTGCAGACTGTTAGCCGTCATCTTAAATACGGGTGTGGCATCAGCTATCTTGTCATGGTGATACACCTGTACGATAATACGTCTCTCCTGTAAGAACAGCGAGTTATTGTCTCCAGCGGCTTTCAGTTTCACGGTAAAGTAATTCCCTGTCACCTCCTTGAGCATCTGTTTGTTAGTGATGGATATGTGCAGCGCTTCTGCAGTCTGTTGCTGCGTAAACTCATACACAGGGATAATACATTCCTGCGGCGTCATGCCGCCATGAGCGTATCCATAACAGCCTCTTGTCTTGAACGGCTTATCTGTCTTGGAATAATATTGCCAGGTACTGCCCGTAAAATCGAACTTACGCTCTATCATATCATGAACAGAAAGTCTTTCTGTAGCCATGGAGAATCTCTCTTCCACCTTATCAGCACCGTTGGGAACAGGCATTTTGTCTGCCTCATCCAGTATGCCGGTTATGACGAAACCATGGTCTGTAGTCAGTATTACCTTTTGATACCCCATCTGGAAAATCTCTTGTATCCATTTGGTCAAGAGTTCTTCGTAAGCATTGATGTCCTTCAGAGCAGCCATCTGCTTTTTCTCCCCCACCTGGTCTATATCGCCGAAGAGCAATACCAGATGATTGGCAGTGATACCGGAATTCAACTTTTCCAGTTGCATGACCTGCACATCAGGGAGCATCTCCTGCAGATGCTGATATCGCTTAGCAGCATTCACTTCTACGCCGTCACATCCGAACAGCGCGCTCATTCCATTTTCCGTCACGGATGGCAGCACGGCAAAAGCCGTTGTCTTGCTCGGTTTATTTTTCACTTTCTTTGCCACCGTCTCAGCTATTTCCAGCCGCAGACCGTCGCAGACCACGACGACTGTGCGCCCAGCATCAGCAAAGGCATTTAGAATCACATTCTTCTGCGTAGGCATGTAATCGTCGGTGAATGTAAACCATTTGCCGAGCAGTTCCTTATTATATTGTTCATACAACTCCTGATAGGGGCGCATTATCGATTCTTCATTGAGCCATTCCGCATAAAGATGGCGAATGGCAGTGTCGAGCGGTGCGAACACATCTCTATAATAAATGGTAAAGGAATTCATATCCATCACAGCATTCAGTTTGCTGTGGCGGAACTCCAACAGTGTTTTTACATCTTTCAGCCAGATGGCTTTATAGTCCATCGCCTTTTTGCTGTTCATCCTCAACGTCACGAATTGTTGGTATTGCTCCTTGAATCCGCCTTCTTTCAGCGTGTCACTCAACATGCGGAACAGTCGCTTATCCAGTTCGGCAAAGCAATGGTCAGGGTGCGCATTCAGGGGCGATGCATCAGCAGGCAAATGGAAAGCGCCGATATAATGCGCCATCTGTTCCTTCATGGAGGTGCTGTCCGTGCAACTATAATATATGCTGAGCAGCGAGTCAGGCAGTTGATTATTCAGCAGTCCGGTGAATATCGTATCCATGATATTCTGCGCCATGGTCTCAGCAGGTTGTTCCGTCAGGGGCTTACCTATCAACTGATACACTTCAGCCGCACACGTCTTCCAGATATCCGCATCCGTCATTTGGCGGGTCTCGTCGGGATTATGTAGCAAGTCCATGATGAATCCAGTCACATCCAGCGGGTTGATGGTCCGGTTGCTCACGCTCTTCCACCAGTTCAAGTCTTTGCCCCTGCTCACCTTAGCTGCCGTGAGCAGTTCCACTTTCTGCAGTTGCGTATTCTCATGGATAGCATCAAACAGGTGCGTCTTGATGTAGTGTTCCATATCATCCAGGACGACACATCCATTCGTTTCGGCATATTCCAAGAGGAATTTCAACTTTTCCTTCGGCTGTTTCGTGTAGAACACCACGTTATCATCCCGATGTTCCGTTTCGGCCAGATACCGGGCTTCTATCTCCGCGAGGTCATTACCCTCCACGTTGATGCGTGTAACCGTAGATGGCAAGTATTCCAACAGGAACTCACCATCACCCAGTGCATCCGTGATCACCAGTCTGTGGTGATGCTCCAGCACTTCGCTTATATCATTCAAGAACCATTTGTCTATCATATCTTCTTTCGTTTTATTCCCCTCAGTTATTCCCTCGGGTGTATCTATCTCGCTTAATCTCGCTTAAAATCTCGCTTAAATCCGCTTAAATCTCGCTTAAATCTCGCTTAAATGCCAACATCGATTTTCGTCTGTAAGGATACGCCCCTTTTTCCTCAATTTAGTCAATAGATTACCTATCTTATATTTTTTCTTCATATCGTCATAATCTATTGGCAATTTACTCCAAAGCAATTCATTAATTTGCTTTCTTGTCAATGTATGGTGATCCATCAGAGCCTTCACAATCCATTCTTCACATTCTTTGTCATCAAAGCCTTTGGTAAGTGTATATTCTATCTCCTGATTAGTAACTTTAGCTATAGACTTGGAAATATACAAATGAGGCTTCCTTCCTTCTATTAATTTATCTTTTCTTAATTTCTGTATTGCCTCGTCGCTTATCTTCTTGCCTTTTTGTATCTTATCCAGAAGAACAGCTGTTGTTAAATCGATATCTGCATTTTCTATCAACAGAATACTATAATTTTCATTGATAACAGTACCTGGCAATATAAGGACTACATGTTTGTCGTCACTTTTATCATAGTCAGGCATAGGCAGATAACGCTCTTTTTGCTTAACAAATAGCTTATGGATTCCAAATCCTTCTGTATCAATCATCTTGATATTTGCCATCGCTTGAACCAAAAAAGGATTTCGATAGTTATCTGGAACTTTGTTACCTAAAATATAATCATCAGGCGTTCCTTCGTAAAATCCGCCTCTGTTTCTGAACTCAAGTTCTTCGTCACGTTCAATGAGTATGATTCTGGCATTCTCATGATAATCCTGATGCGCAATACAATTATGCAAAGCTTCTAAAATAGATTCCTCATCATACTTCATTCCTTCACTTGGAATTAAGCGGTTCTTTGGATAAATTTTAAAAGGATAATTTCTGATCTTGTGCAATATATCTGTTGTTGACAGCAGAAATGGGATGCCAAACACTTGGCCTATATTATCTTTCCCTTCCAGTCTCCAAACGATTTCTCCAATATGATTCAGATAATGAGAAGATTCTGGTTTACCCAACAATAGAATGGTCGCATTAGTTAATTTACCATGAATGGTAAGACGTGCCTTATTCAAAAAGGTAATAGTTGCCCAATTGTCCACTTCTTTTGCATATTTGGGAAAATGCTCCTTGAATCCTTTTCTTGCTACTGCTATAGCCTCATCATCTAAATCATCAACTGTCGCTTCTGGTATTATCTCTTTCGACCAGTCCCGACTTGATGTCTGGGCACGTATTTCATCATACTTTCCCATGTCAAGTGCAGCAAGGCTCTCACCTCGGCGTGCATAAAAGTGCCCTTTCCATGCTATAGGTACCCCTCTTGGTGCTGCCGGTATCTGAAACAGCAATATTCTTTTACCCTCAACAGCAATTTCGAATATCTCTCTAAAGGTCACATTATTCGTAGTATGTTGTGAAAATTCTTGTTTCAGTTTCTGCAAACTTTCCGGACTTTGCTTGTAGCTGGTTCCTATAGCTTCTCGAGATTTATCATGCACTCCAAATATGAGCCAAGCGAAACTTTCATCTCGCAGATTAGCTTCATTGCTTAGCGCAGAATAATATTTACCTAAATCATCCGAGTCAAAGCCGTTTTCTGCTTTTTTGAATTCTACCACTTCATTCTCATAATGATAGCGCAGTTCGTCGAATATTTCATTGATATCTTTCATTTCGTTTTATTTTTTACCAGTCGGCATTCAGATATTTCTTGAGTTGTCCCGGGTTGAGTACTTCGTAGCTCAGTAAGCCCGCCTGCTGCAGGGGAGCTATGTTCTTGCCTACGCCATCGTCCAGGATGGGGTCGTAACCGGAGGCGAGGAGGATGTCTATCTTGTCGGTGAAGGTGCGGAGCTCCTTCAGTTTTTCCTTGATGTCATCGGCTTCTATCTGGTCGGAGGCTTGGGTGGTGTCCAGACTGGTGAGACGGTCATTATACTGGGTCTCAGCATGGGCGGCATACACGCTCTTGATGCGCATCAGGGTGTTGCGGCTCCACTTATAGATGCTGATATATACCTCCAGGGCATGATGGGTGCCACTGGTAATGTGCCAGATGAATGGGGTCTTGGGCAGATACATAAAGAGGTTCAAGTGGTCGCTCAACTGCTGGAAGAAGCGATTGAGCAGATAGTCGTCCAGCGGACTGCCGAGCAACTGGATAATCTGACTGATTTGTGCTGCCGAGTATCCCCGATCGTTCAGTTCCTGTTCTATGCGGTCGCTCAACTGGTCTTCGCCCAGTCGTTTGGAGAGGGGTATCACGCCGTCATCATCCTTGGCAAGTACCGTACGTATCACGTCTGTGATCAGTTCGAAGGCAAGCGTCTGTGTACGTTGCGGCGGAAGGATATGAGCATTCTTAAACTGATACCACACTTCTATCGGGTTCATCTGATGCTTGATGCAGAATTCCTCCCATCCGTTATTGTTCTGATAGAGTGTTTCTAAATCATCTATACTTGGTTGTTCCTCCTTGACAGGCAATGCAGCCAGATAGTCATTCAGTTCTGCCGTGGCAGGGAATTCTTTATTATTGTTCAGCCATTCGGTATAGGCTGCTTTTGCTGCTGCACTCACTGGCAATGAACCGACTGGGATCCCTTCTTTGTCAAGAACCATCTGACGGTCATGAGCGGATAATTCGTATATGTCAAAAACAGTTTCATTGATGATGGCTTCGTTGAGAAGAATCTGAGTTAAGAGGGCATTCTCGTAGTTGTAATAATTTCCGATTTCTATTTTAGATTCATATTCGATACCTATCATAGATTGCTTAAAATCGTATTCTATAATAGAATAATTACATAGATGTTTCTTTATACCAATGTTTTGGGTAACAAGTCCATCTATGTATTTAATAATTCTTTTTTCGAAGGTCTCTAAATTTGGCAAAGGAAGACGTTGTA
>NZ_CALMHT010000114.1 GCF_937863835.1 uncultured Prevotella sp. | reverse complement strand
TACAGGCATGACACCTTCGGAATATCGGAACAAAGCGAAATAAAGAATATGTATATTAACAGATTTAGTCGCGAAAGGATGATATATCAGGCTTTTTAATGGTTAAAAACATACTATTTGATAAAAATTCATCTTATTTTGATAAAAAATATCCCTCATAATTAATAATTAATCTATAACTTTGCAAAACTTAATATAAAACTATGTACTTACATTAATAAATGAAAAAACTAATTTTACTAAAATTAAAACAAGCGCACACTAATTTTGTTAAAAAACGACAAAATGTGGGCTTTGTTTAAAAATAATATAATATATGTTGAAAAAAAGCACTACCTTTGAACAATCTAATGAAAATACTAGAGAAACGTACTAAGAACAAAAAACTACAAAAAACCTTATAATATATATTATTTGGAAAAAACATAAAATGAGAAAAAATTATCTATTAAAATATTTATTAATCAATTAAAACAATTTGTGGAATGAAAAGCGCAATTAATGTGTTGTGTAAACTATGCCTTCTTGTTATATTTGTGTTCTTATCCTCCGGGGTAATGGCACAAAATATCATAAAAGGTACAGTCACAGACTCCAACAATGAACCAATCATTGGTGCATCTGTTGTTGAGAAAGGAAATCCGCGTAATGGAGCCATCACAAACATGGATGGTAAATTCACGCTTAAACTCCAGAAAGGCAAAAAAGCGACTGTAAGCTACATCGGAATGGTTTCTCAGGAAATCATTTATGATGGAACTAACAAAACTATTGTCTTGAAAGATGATCAAGGTAACCTCGACGAAATTGTAGTCGTAGGTTATACCAGCAAAGCCCGTAAAGATCTTACCGGTTCTGTAGGTTCAATCTCAGGAGCCAAACTGGCTGCTGTCCCTGTAACCTCTGCCGCTGTTGCTCTGCAAGGTAAGATTGCCGGTGTACAGGTAACTACCGTCGACGGTGCACCTGGTGCTGATGTCAACATCCGTGTACGTGGTGCTACGTCTGTAACCCAGAGCAATGCACCATTATATATAGTTGATGGCTTTGAAGCTCCTAACATTAATGATATTCCTCCTTCGGATATCGCTTCTATTGATGTATTGAAGGATGCTTCCCTTACAGCCATTTATGGTGCGAAGGGTGGTAATGGTGTTATCATCGTTACGACCAAATCAGCGTCTGCCGGTAAGATCACTGTCGGATTCAATCAGCGTCTGTCTATCAGTCACTTATCTAAGAAACTTGACCTGATGAACACATCCGACTTTGTCGATTACTGTTGGGATCGTGCAGCAGCCGGATCTACACGTAGTTCTGCTGCGAAATATTTCCGTAAGAACTTTGGTAACCCGGCTGACCTTGACCTATATCAGCGTGCTGCAACACACGACTGGCAGGATGAGGTAATGGGCGAAACTCCACTCAACTATTCTAGCAATGTAACAGTGGGTGGTGGTAGCGAAAAGACTCGCTTTAATATATCACTCACACAATCAGAAGACAAAGGTATCATCATGGGATCGGGCGTACGCCGTACCAACCTGAATATTAAGTTTGACACGGAATTGTCAAAACGCCTGACTTTGAAGATTAATACAAAGTTCAACTATCGTCGTGATACCGGTGCCGGTGGTGACAACATCGGTTCTGGTGGTATCATCGATGTTTTACGTTACCGTCCTACCAACGGTTTGCGCGAGTTCGCTTACTGGGATCCTGCTACTGTAGACCCAGATGAAGAAGCCAACTTCTCATACACGAACCCTAAGAGTGATATCGAGACGAATACTCAGAAGAAACATAGTTACAACTATGTGAATCAGTTGGCTCTGCAGTGGAGACCGATCAACGGACTGACGTTGATGTCTGAATTCTCCCACAGAATGACATTCTCTGACGAGAACCGTTTCTATGGTCCTTTGACAAAAGTAGGAACAGATAACAACAAACTGCCTTTTGCGGAAATTACGAATAAACGCAATGAGGCATATACTTGGACTAACACAGCCAATTATGGTTTCAGCCTTCAGGACACACATAATTTCGCATTCCTTTTAGGTCAAGAAATCACGAGTAGTCAGACAAGAACAAATTATCAGTCAAGTCGTTATTTCCCTCGTGAGATAGATTCGGAAAAAGCGCTGAACAATATGGGATTGGGTACACCATACCAGATTGAATCATCGCTTTCTACACCCGAGCGTACAGCTTCTTTCTTCGGACAGGCCAGTTACAACTACAAACATCGTTATCTTGCATCTATCACAATGCGTGCCGACGGTTCTACTAAGTTTGCTCCAGGTAACCAGTGGGGATATTTCCCATCTATATCAGGTGCGTGGGTTATGTCAGAAGAACCTTTCATGAAGAAAGTAAAATGGATCAATAACTTGAAGATTCGTGCCGCTATCGGTAAAGCCGGTAACAACCGCATCAGTGATGATATGTGGCGCTACTTATACACAGTAAGCACGACAGGAGGTCCTGGCTTCGGTGAAGCTACCCAATATGGAGAAAAATATTACAGTACGAATGGCGGTTCTCAGTTCCCTAATACAAAGATCAAATGGGAAACGACACTGACACGAAACCTGGCAGCTGATATCTCTTTGTTCGACAACCGACTGACCATCACTCCTGAGTTCTATTGGAACACCACCAGCGACCTGCTTTATAAGAGTGATGTCGCTACGACATCAGGATATGCCACACAGATGCGTAACATTGGTCAGGTAACCAACAAGGGTATTGAATTTACGGTCAACTACGATTTCCTGCGTGGCAAAGACTATGTATTGAGCGGCAACGTCACCTTCGGTATGAACAAGATGGTTGTTGACAAGTTGAACGAGACAGACGACGTCATCTGGGATCAGAATGACCGTTGGAAATCTAGTTACAACGACTACTGTCTGAAAGTAGGCGACGAAGTAGGACTCATCTATGGATTCGTTTACGACGGACTATATACTGCTGACGAATTTGATTTCGATCCGAACCAGAACTTCCTGGCGGTTCCAAAGGCACAGGTATTTGATGCAAATGGAAAATTAGTTTCAGGTACAGTCATTAATAAGGTTTTAAACGACAGTCAGTCTGGTGTAGCCACACTGCCGGGTAAGGTAAAATTCAAAGACCTGGACGGAAACGGTGTCATCGACGAAAACGACCGTACCGTGATTGGTAACACCAATCCTAAGTTCCAGGGAGGTTTCGGACTCAGCGGACAGTGGAAAGGCTTTGACTTTACAGCCAACTTCACCTATATGCTCGACTTCGATATCAACAATGCTACAGCTTATGCGCTGTCTTCTTCAACGAAGAGTACCTCGACTTTCTACAATATCCTGAGCAAATTTACAGACCGCTGGCGCTACACCCGTACCTCCGACCATGAGAATTTGTACAAAAACTATTATTTGGATGGAGCTGTCGATGAATACGTAGCCATGAATTCAGGTAAATCATTATGGAATCCTGCCGACGTGGTCAACAATGTGACACAGTCTTACTTCATAGAGGACGGTTCATTCTTACGTTGTTCAGACGTTACTATCGGTTACACATTGCCTACAAAACTTACAAACAAGTGGGGCATCTCTAAACTGCGTTTCTATGCAAGTGCATCCAACCTCTTTATCATAACAGGCTATACAGGCTATGACCCGGAAGTAGATATCCAGACAGGACTGACCTGTGGTATGGACTACAACCGTTATCCACGTAGTCGTACTTTCTCGTTCGGTTTGAATTTGAATTTCTAACGCCTTAAAAAATAAAAATATATGAAACTAAAATATTTATTAATGACAGGCTTGGCTTTGGCTTCCTTTACATCCTGTAACGACTATCTGGATGTTGACTCACCGTCAAAGTATTCCAATGATTATGTCTATGGCAGCGAGACAGAAATTAACCGCGCGTTAAACGGTGTTTATGCTCAACTGCTGAACAGTAATACGTATGGCGGCGCATATCTGACCACATTCTGTATGAACAGTGATGTAGATTTCGTAGCCAATTCCAACGAAGCAACGACAAACAACGGTTATACCCGTTTTGAATGCACAAACGATGCTAGCGACTTAAAAAAAACATGGGCAGCCGCTTATACAGGTGTTGAATATGCGAACAACTTTATCAGCAACCTGAGCAAGAGTTCTCTCTATGACGTCAATAATGCCACTTATGGTCAGATGATGGGTGAAGCGAAAGTGATCCGCGCCATCTTCTACAACGACCTTATCGACCTATGGGGCGATGTACCGTTCTCTATGCAGGCTACTTATGAAAAAGAAGACTTCGTTCTTCCTGTAACAGACCGCGAGGAAATACGCAAACAACTCATTGCCGATCTGATTGAAATAGCTCCGCACATGCAGTTCTCTTCTAGTCTGAACAACACCGTGGAACGTGTTTCAAAAGAGGCTTGCTGGGCAATGATTGCACGTCTGGCACTCTCTGCAGGCGGTTATTCCTTGCATCCTGATAAAACAAATGCGACCAATCGTGGCACAATGTCACGCCCATCCAATTATCAGGAATACTACAAGATCGCACAGGCTTATTGCGACTCTGTCATCAAGTCGGGTACTCATTCACTGTCCAAATCGTATGAAAGTGTATTCGTAGACGAATGTAATTTCATCGTTAACGGTGGTGACGACCCAATCTTTGAAATACCATTTGCAAAAGAAGCTACTGGCGGTATCGGTTATCTGCAAGGTCCTACCGGTGATGTCAACGAGGGCTATTCCTCAGGTCTCGACACATGGGGTAAATCAAGTGGAAACGCCCGTCTGAATGCATTCTACCGTTTTTCTTTCGACACACTCGATGTTCGTCGCGACTATCTCAACGGAATGTGGTACTACCTCTATGATGGTACGCCATCTATCCGTGCTGACTATACCGTGCATAACAACAAATGGTCTAAGTTCTGGTCTGCCAGCGGCAACTTTGCAGCAAACAGCGATGGGTCTAATACAGGTATCAACTACCCATATCTGCGCTATGCAGATGTACTGCTCATGAAAGCAGAAGTAGACAACGAGCTCAACGGTGGTCCTACCGAAGATGCGAAGAACTGTCTGAAACTGGTTCGTAACCGCGCTTTCGCTTCAGCTGACAGAGCCCAGAAAGTGGATGCATACATAGAAAACGCAAGTGCCAGCAAAGAATCATTCCTCAAAGCAGTTCTTGACGAACGCAAATGGGAATTTGCCGGTGAGAATATGCGTTGGAAAGACCTAGTACGGAACAACATGTACTCGGAAGTACTCTATTACACATTCCTCCACTATTACGGTGTAGGTGAAAATGCCGGAGGTTCATCCACTTATCTTGACAATGTGGAAAAGTACGACGGTGTAGAAGAAGGTAGATATTCTGGTGATTTACCTACAGACTTGTACTATTGCGTCGTATCCAATCCTAAGGATGTGACCCAATATCCTAATACCACATTGAATACGCTATATTTCTATAATAGCTACCACAACAAGATCCGTCCATCATCCTCTCTTCTACCTGCAAATGTGGTAGTGGCAAATGGAGGAACAGCAGCTTGGATTGACGGAGCAATGTACGGATGGTGGAACGAAGGTGCCGGTACCCCTACCAATCAGTGCATGTATTCACTCTACGGATTTATGCGCGGTTCAACTACAGGACAAGTATACATGGTAGGAAACGACGGTAATACTTATCCGGAAGCAGGTCCTACCAACCTACCTGTTGTCCGCTACATTCTTCCTTATCCCGAAGATGCCATTCAGCGTAGTGCGGGAGCTTATAAGAACTATTATGGTTATACTAAATAAAGAAACGGACGTAATATGAAAAAATATTTTTTATATGCATTGACTCTTTTGACAGCTTTCACATATACTTCGTGTAAAGATGATGAGAACTTGTCGGATGATGTCAATCGCGAATTTATGACAATGTTCCGCACCGATGATAATACCGGAAAAGGTACTGACGACCCCTATCGCTGTCAGATAATTAATATGAACGATGCTCATCTGTACTGGTATGGTGTGGACGGTTGCGCCGGATATGAAATCAAAATGGCTACGCAGCCTACTGTATCCTCCGGTTTGGCAACCGACTGGGAGAACCCGGCTAATATTCTGGTTGATACCATCATGGGACCAGAACAACTGGATATGGTGATCAAAGATTTGGACTACTCTACCGATTATCGTTTCGCCATCCGTACACTTTCCACAAAAGGTGAAGCGTACAACTCGAAATGGTATGGATACGGAAGTGGCCGCCAATGGGCCGAATATTGTGGACTCACGACAGAGAACCGCTACCCGGTACCACTCGTCATAGAACAAAGTGAGGTAACTAAGACGTCGTTCCGCGTCAATATCAACAGATCGTATGCTGAATCTGGCGATAATGCGGATAACAACTTCAAAGAGAATTTCGAAGTGGACGCCAATGGGAATTATGTGATGCAACTACTCACTGTAGCAGCATCTGCAACGAACCCAGACGCAAAAGTTCCAGACCAGTTTAAGAAATACAAACTTACCGACGATGACTTCACACGCGGTTATGTGGATATCACCGGTCTGGATGAGAACAGTGTCTATATCGTAAATGTGCAGAACACCAATATTCCTGTATATGTAGATGCCATCTACAACTCTTTGGCACCACGTACAGACGGTGAAGTGGGCGATCCTATTCTCATTGAGCACAAAGCGCTCGCCAACGATACACTGTCGGACGGTACGACGCTCGTAGACATATCATCTTACAATGCTTGTCCTCTTGATCAGGTCTTG
>NZ_CALMHT010000113.1 GCF_937863835.1 uncultured Prevotella sp. | reverse complement strand
CTTCGTTATATTCGTTCCCCGCACTGATGGAAAGGAATCTGATGAAGGGCACCGTCACCCCACACCGTGACGGAATACCCACGGTACTTAAGAAATACGGTTATCATAATATGTTTTTCATGACCCATGAAGCGCAATATGACAATATGAATGCTTTCTTCCGCACAAATGGTTATGACGATATATACTCACAGGAAAATTATCCTAAGAGTGCCAGAGTGAATGCGTTCGGGGTCCCTGATCATTTCCTGTTTGATTATGCACTACCGGTTATCAACCATACGGCGGAAAGTGGTAAACCGTTCTTTACAACACTACTTACAGTGAGCAACCATCCGCCATTTATTATTCCAAGTTGGTTCCACCCCAAAACAAAAGATCCAGAAGCGCAGATAGTGGAATATGCCGACTGGTGCATCGGGGATTTTATCAACAAAGCCAAAAAACAGCCATGGTATAAGAATACCATCTTTGTGATTCTTGCAGACCACGGTAAAATAGTAGGTAATGTGGATGCGGAACTTCCGCAGTCGTACAATCATATACCCCTCATCATCTTTGGTGAAGATGTACCGCAGCAAATATACGGCGGACTAGCCACTCAGGTGGACGTAATGCCTACTCTGTTGGGACTGATGAATATGAGTTACGAATATAACGGTTTTGGTATCAACCTACTGAAACAGCAACGCGACATGGTATTCTATTCTGCCGATAACCAAATAGTAGCACGTGACATGAAAGGCTGTTATATCTATACGCCGTCATTAAAGAAAAGTTTCTGCTATGACGTCACTCCGCACTGGGGACTACGGAAGGATGATAATGAGAATAAATTCAAAGCACTAAAACAGTATGTATTCTCTATGATACAGACTGCCGAGTATATGCAGCGGAAAGAACATGGAAGATAATGTCTATAAAAGATGATTGCCGTCTATAAACTTCTGCAATTGATCCCAGACATATTCTTTCGTTACAGCATCATATTGCTCCTGATATTCCATTGCCGACAACTGTTCGGCAGAAAGTATATCCATTACATCTACACCATAAGATGGGATATCCGATTCAGGCAGCCAATTGGCCTTCCTCACATTCGGTGAACAAATCACGAACGACGGTTTACCGACAGCTTCAGCGATATGTCTTGAACCACCTTCATTGCCGAAATACAGTGTGATTAATCCTGACATCGCCGCCAACTGCCGTGGACTATTTGCTTGTACATCAACGAAGACCTTGTCTGTTGGAACAGCATCAGTCAACTTTGAATAAATCCTACGAGCTGCCGGTTCCTCTATCTCAGGAACATAATTGAAAATGATCTGCACATCGGGATACTTTTTTATAATATGCCCTAATACAAATACCATATTATCTTCATTCCATGTCTTGTTGTGCAGTTTGGAAGTTATACCCGCCAATATGATAGGTTTTGTCAGCTCCACACCACACTGTTGGATGTATGTTCTAAAATCAGATTTTTCCTTATCTGTAATCCCTAATGTGAAACGTGATATTCTTTCTATAGGTTTTATACGTTCCAACGGACCGATAAACTTTAAATCATGAAAGACCACACTCTCATCAGGTTTACTTAATGATATCTTATAATTATATATCAGTGATACATACGACTTATCAAGTCCTATACGATATTTTGTAAACGGTGACAACAATGCGAACAAAGTCGTATTGACCGTAGAACGCAGATCCATGATTACATCATAATGATGTCTATGCATGATACCCCATATCTTTCGGATATAAACGAAAGGGGCATGGCGCTCCGCATCGGTGAAAGTAATCAGATGATCGATAGAAGGGTGATTCTCAAACAGAGGAGCTATCCGGTCATTAAGCACATAATCGATGATGGCATCAGGAAAATTATGCCTTATCGTATTGAGCAGGGATGTAGCAAGTACGGCATCCCCCATCTGTCTGAAACGTATCACCAATACTCTCATGATGTCTTGTTTAGTATGTCGTCTTTACTTAAACAGTTTAAAGAATGATTTCCTTCTTCTATACTGTTCATCGTGTCTGTTTTTAACAGTTATCATCTTCTTGACAGTGGATTCCACATCCAACTGTCTGCATTTGGCATAGCGTCTCGCAACATATTCGAACAGTAGCATATCACCACAATAACGCGTCATATTATCCATACATTCATACAGTGTCGGTGTTTCTCCCAATGGATAAAACTTCATACGGTTGATATCTATGACAGAAAATGTATACGTGCCGTCATCCTGTTGATGGTATAACACATTGGTCGAATTGAGATCATTATGTAGTATTCCTTTCTCGTGGAGTCTGGCCACGAACATGGCGAAGGCATCGGCTAATGGTCTGTCAAACTCTTTTGGAGTCAGCAGCAAGTCACGGATGGGTGGAGCGCTGTCTACGCCTGTTACATAATAACCATACGCTAACAGATGATTTTGATATGTCTCCACATAAGCGAGGTTCTCAGGTGTGGAAATACCTCTCTCCAATAATCGGGCCCCATTATGAAAAGCCCTCTCGGCCTTGCTCTTACGGAAAAAGGTATAGACTATCCGCTGTATGAAATTTGGTTTCCGGAATCGCTTTGCCACGACTCTGGATAATGTGCTGTCGTCTGTGTCCAAATCGTATGACTTGATCACATTACGGGCATCATATAACGTATCCCCTTGTTTTGAGAATATATCAGACAAACTGTTGACGAATGAAACGAAAGTCTCATTGTCTGCCAGACGATTATTGATTACTATTTTCTTTCTGCCCATATTTCAAGTCAAACTCTTCATGAGTACGTTTCCATCTATTATGGCTCCACAAATAGTATTGCGGGGAACGACGGATAGACTCTTCGAGCATATTAAAAAACTTTCTGGTTATTTCGAATTCTTCCAATTTAGCAGGTTCCTTGCTTATCAGTCGGAATGTACATGTATAATATCCCCGTCTTATTCTTTCCATATCCACATAGAACACTGCATCGTTCATCTTTCTCATGATGCGTTCCGCCCCCGTAAATACAGGAGTATCGTGATGAAGGAAATCTAACCACAAATGTATATTTTCCCATTTTGGTGCCTGATCTGCAATATATCCGAAGAGTGACATACGGTTTTCCTGACGATATTCAAACAAATAACGCAAGATATCTTTCTTTGGAACACAGACACCGCCCTGACTATGACGGATATCGATAAACAACTTATCGAAGGCCTTACTATAAAGAGGATGGTAAATCAGACCCATCACAGCCTCCTGATGGCGACGGAACGAAAGACCGGTGGCAGACAGCCATTCCCAATTACAATAATGTCCCAGGATAGCTGCACATGCCTGTCCCTTGTCGAAACATTCTTCCATCTCTTCCACATTGCGGAACTCGATGTGACGGAGCATTGACTTCTTACTTATCGACAACAGTTTGGTCGTTTCTACAAAATAGTCGCACAAGAAATGATAGAAACCATGTTCTATCTTACGGCATTCCTCTTCTGATTTTTCAGGAAACGAGGTAATTATATTGTTCCTGACTACATTCTTGCGATACTTGACAAGACGATAAACGATGAGATAAAAGAAATCGGATATTACATACAGCACCCTAAATGGTAGCAGAGATACCATATAGAAAAAGCCGTATACGATGTAATATAATATTTTATTCATCTTTAAAGGGATTGCATATCATTGAGTTTCTTATAATATCCGTCTTTTTCGAGCAACTCGTCATGGGTGCCTCGTTCTACAATCTGCCCTTCATGTATCACACATATCTCGTCAGCATTCTTGATGGTTGACAGACGGTGTGCGATAGCCACTGTGGTACGAGTTTTCATCAATCGTTCAAGGGCGTCCTGTACCAAACGTTCCGATTCTGTATCGAGGGCCGAAGTAGCCTCATCGAGTATAAGAATCGGAGGATTCTTAAGGATAGCACGCGCGATACTGACACGTTGACGCTGTCCGCCGGAGAGTCGGCCTCCGCGGTCACCTATATTGGTATCGTAGCCATTTTCAGAGGTTTCAATAAACTCTTGTGCATTAGCTATTTTAGCCGCTTCCTCCACTTGCTGGCGTGTAGCATCAGATACACCGAATGAGATATTATTGTAGAATGTGTCATTAAACAGGATTGCCTCCTGATTGACATTGCCTATCAGCGCACGCAGATCGTGCAAGCCGAGATCCTTTACATTGATGCCGTCAATAAGCACCTCACCTTCCTGTACGTCGTAATAACGCGGTATAAGGTCTACTAGTGTAGACTTTCCGCCACCGCTCTGTCCGACAAGTGCTATTGTCTTACCTTTCTCTATCACGAGATTGATGTGACGCAGCACCCATTTCTGGTCGTACCTGAACGAGACATCACGGAATTCTATCTGATGTTCAAATGAAGAAATGTGCTTAGGTCGTACAGATTCCTTGATATTGTTCTCAGCCATCAGTATCTTGTCTACGCGCTCCATAGACGCCAGTCCTTTAGGGATATTGTAACTTGCCTTCGAAAACTCCTTCAGTGGGTTGATGATACTGTAAAGCATAACCAGATAATAGATAAACGTCGGTCCTGAAAGTGTAGAATTGTTAAGTACCAATACACCTCCGAACCACAATACGATAACAATCATGACCGTGCCCAGAAATTCACTCATCGGATGTGCCATCTGCTGACGGATGTTTACCCTCTTGATATGATCCCTGTACGCACTGTTTACTTTATCGAAGCGCTTGTTCATCTTTTCTTCCGCGCAGAAAGCCTTGATAATACGCAGTCCACCAAGGGTCTCCTCCACCTGACTCATCGTATCACTCCATAAAGCTTGTGCCTGAATGGATTTCTGTTTCAGTTTTCGACCTACAAATCCCATAAACCATCCCATGATAGGTACTATGATAAGGGTAAAAAGGGTAAGTTGCCAACTGATGATGATCAGTGTAACAAAATAGGCTATGATCAGTATCGGATTCTTAAACAGCATATCGAGCGAACTCATAATCGAGTTTTCTATCTCCTGCACATCACCGCTCATACGGGCAATGATATCACCTTTTCGTTCTTCGGAGAAAAAGCCGAGTGGAAGGGATGTAATCTTCTGGTACAACTGGTTACGGATGTCTCTTACCACACCTGTTCGTATAGGTATAATCGTTGCAGACGAAAGGAAATATGATGCTGTTTTAAGAAATGTCATAAAAGCCAGAAACAGTCCGATAATCAGCAATGTAGTCGACGGACCGATAGTCGTTATCAGTTCGCGGATATAATAATTGCCATTATTGCTTGCCACTTCTTTGATGGTACTCATATCCCAGCTCCATGGCATCAACTGGTACACCTTTGTCGAAGTCTCGGTCTTGAAGAGTATCTGTAGTATCGGTATGATTGCAGCGAACGAGAATATATTCAGTACCGCAGAAAGGATATTGAATATCACTGACCATATAAGATACCTCTTGTATGGCGGAACAAATCTTCTTAATACTTGCAAAAATTCTTTCATCAGGTTGTCGTTGTTAGTTTAATACTTATACACACGCTCCGAAAAGGGTGGCACTGGTACTTTTATTCACTTTCACTCTTACTATCTCACCGATATGGTGATTCCCCTTGTCGATGATCACCACTTTATTCTGTTCGGTACGACCGAACAACTGATCATGCGAACGTTTGCTCACTCCTTCTATCAGTATGTCAAACTCTTTGCCTTCATCCTTTGCATTTGCCTCAGCAGAAAGCTTGGTCTGTAGGTCTATCAGTTCGGCAAGTCTTCGCAGTTTTACATCTTCAGGCACATCATCAGGCAAATACTTGGAAGCGTATGTGCCGGGACGCTCGCTGTACTTAAACATGAAAGCCGAGTCGTAGCCCACTTCCCGCATCAGCGACAGCGACAGTTGATGGTCTTCTTCCGTCTCACTGTGATAGCCGACAAAGATATCAGTAGTGAGTCCGCAATCCGGTATAATACTGCGTATCGCATGCACACGGTCCATATACCACTCACGGGTATACTTGCGGTTCATCAGTTTTAAGATACGGTCACTGCCGCTCTGTACAGGCAGATGTATCTGTTTGCATACGTTCGGTACATCAGCTATGACATGCAGTGTCTCATCACTCATATCCTTCGGATGACTGGTCGTGAATCGCACGCGCATATCCGGCACTGATTCAGCCACCCTGCGAAGCAGCATCGGGAATGTCACAGTTTCACCTGACTGAGAAGCAAAACTATATGAATTGACGTTTTGTCCCAGTAATGTAACTTCCTTAAAACCTCTGTCGTGCAAGTCTTTCACTTCACGTAATATACTCTCTACATCCCTACTGCGCTCACGTCCTCGTGTGTAAGGTACGATACAATAATGACAGAAGTTGTTACAACCGCGCATAATACTTACGAATCCGCCGATATGAGTGCCGCAAATACGTTGCGGTACAATATCACGGTAAGTCTCCGTAGTAGAAAGTTCTATGTTCATCGCCTTATGACCGGTTTCAGTCTGTGCAATCAGATCAGGCAATGACAGATAAGAATCAGGACCGGCCACCAAGTCTACATGATGGTTCTGTATCAAGTCGTCCTTGACACGTTCAGCCATACATCCCAGCACACCAAGAATCATCTTATGACCTTTTTTCTGTTCGGCATGTAACGTTTCAAGACGGTTGTATATTTTCTGTTCGGCGTTATCCCGTACCGAGCAAGTATTCAGGAATACGGCATCAGCCTCTTCCATATCCTCGCATATTTCATAATCGGCCATCTTCATCACTGAAGCCACGACCTCGCTATCGGCTACATTCATTTGGCAGCCATAAGTTTCTATAAACAATTTTTTCATTGTGCAAATATAATAAATCTTTCCCTTATTGGCAAATATGCCTACATACTTTTACATTCTCTTAGTAGAAATCAGCAATACAAAATATATGACCACTGCTGACACGAAACCGGCCAAAGCATCTATCAGATAATGCGCCTGTATGTATACGGTCGACACACAGAGCAAAATATAGAACGGCAGTAGCCATAAAAGTAGTTTGTAATTGCGGGCATGGCATACCAGTAACATCAGCACCGTACTTACGCCCACATGACTACTGGGGAAAGCTGCCGTAGGACGTTCTCCTGCATTATGGGCATCTACTACCAGGTGATAGAAGAAACCATCCTGATAACCTGGACTGACCAGACTTTCCTGATTATGTGTAAAGTAATCATGGATATTAGGGAATATTCCTCTTGCTATCTGATCCAGTCCTACTGCCTTATAATAAAATTGAGGACCTGCCACCGGTATGAATATGAATATCACATAGTAGATGAAAAATGAGGCAAGTATGATAAAGGATATCCGTTCAAACTCATAATATTTCATCAGAAAATAATATAACATGACTACCGCAATCATAGGATAATATACAGCGTAACCCATATCCATCAGTTCACTGAATATATGACTGGGAAACTTCTCGCAAAACAGTAATGCAGGCTGACAATGAAACAGTTGTTGTTCCCAGCCTGCAAACAGATGGTCGAGATTAGGGAACATCCTGTTTATCTCGAATGTATCGGGATACCACCAACTGAGCAACGCCATCTGTGCACCGATGCGCACAAAACGGGTAAACCGGCACGGTATCATCCTATATACAGCCCAGAGAGCGATTGTCATTACTGCGATTCTGACACGCCCCCAAATCATCGACTCCGGATTTTCTATTTTGGTATAGGTAAAAAACACGATGAGCATAGTAAACAGCAGATATGCTATTACCACCCATTCGAGCGCAAAAAGATTTTTACGTGGTTTCGGTTCTATTCTGAACAAGTCTTTCAGGAACCAATATAGATTCGTGATATTCGCATTCTTTTTCATATCCATCCGTTGTCTTTATACCATTGCATGGTTATCTTCACACCACGCTTCAAGTCATATTGCGGTTTATAATTCAGTTCGGTTACTGCCGGTTGTATATCACAGCGCCAGTTACGCTGTTTCATAATATTATATTTATCATTATTCAAGGCGGATATTTTTCCTGTCATCCGACCCACGTATTCGCCACAGAATGTAATGACTCGCAACAGCCATATTGGTGCCTTGATCCTAAGCAACCATTTATCACCTAATTCGTGACGTATCAGATCACTGAACGTACGGGACGCGTAAACATGACCGTCACTGAGAAAATAACTGCTGCCCGTCTGACCATGGTCGATAGCAAGGAATATTGCCTGTACAACATCTTCTACATATACGAAAGTCAAATCCTGTGGCTGATATCCCACTGAGAAATCGATATGTTGCTTGATACTCTTTGCCATTAAGAAATAATCTTTTTCGCGCGGACCATATACACCCGTTGGACGAAGGATGACATAAGGAAAGTTATCCAGCGATGCCAGATATTGCTCACTCTTCAATTTGCTCTGTCCATAAGCCGTATCAGGTTGGGGTGTATCAGTTCCCTTAATTTCTTGATAAGGGATCTGCTCGCGTACGGGACCGAACACACTGAGACTGCTTACGTACACGAAACGTTTCAGGGGCATCGTAAGACTTCTCAGGGCATTGACCAGATTCTTTGTTCCTTCCGTATTCACTTTAAAGAAATCCTCCTGATGCAGACACTTCGTAACACCGGCAGCATGAACCACATAGTCAAAGTTCTTGCCCGTCAACTGATTCTTTATATTTTCTTCACTAGAAAAATCCAGTTGAATAAAATTGATTCTTTTGTCTGTAAGATATTTGAGGGAGCTGCTCTTTCTTACAGCTACCCAGACCTCCATACCCTGTCGCAGAGCTTCGTCTACTATAAAACCGCCAATAAAACCTGTGGCGCCAGTTATCAGTATATTCATTATTCGTCACAGTTATTAATTAATACGCCAGGTCCACATTCATTTGGTTTCTGATATTTGCCATTCACCTTAATAGGTTCAACATGAATACCGATATGCGTCTTCTTCCCAAATTTGTCCCTAAGGCGGTTCTCAATGTTAGTGGCATGTAAATGCGCATCATACAGAGATATCCCGCCAGGCATCCTCAGATGCATCTCGATGGCACAGCCATTACCGATACGACGGGTGCGGAGATGATGTATCTCGGTGACCTCAGGTTCGTTTTGTGCTATACTTACTATTTCCTTTTCCACTTCTTCGGGCAGACTTTTCTCAAGAAGTTCACCAAAAGCCTGTCCTATCAACGACCATGCTGTTTTGATGATAAAGAAACTGACGACAACAGCGGCGATAGGGTCCAATACCGTCCACTTGCTACCGAGCAGGATAGCACCGCCTATACCGATAGCCGTACCTATAGACGAAAAGGCATCACTACGGTGGTGCCATGCATTAGCGATGACAGCTTGAGAGTCAACTTTTCTGCCGACCTTTACTGTAAATCTATAAGCCCATTCTTTCATCACGATACTGACCAAGGCGGCAATCAGGGCAATCGTACCAGGTACAGGCAAGGTTTCCCCGTTCAGGGCATGAAATATCTTAAGACATCCGTCGTAAGCTATCATAACACCCACGACCATCAATGCGATACCAATGATTGATGTTGCCAGCGTCTCATATTTTCCATGACCGTAATCATGGTCTTTATCTTCCGGTTTGTTACTTAAATTTACAAATACGATGACGACTATATCAGTAAGAAAATCAGACAATGAATGAACCGCATCAGCTATCATCGCAGCCGAACCGCCGACGATACCTGCAATAAACTTGAACACAAGTAACAGGATATTAATAATACTGCCTGCTATCGTGACTTTATAAATGCTTCTGTTACGCTCTTTATCTTCCATCATTACTATATACTTGTTGCACTATTGTACAAATCGGGGACAAAGATACTAATTTATCGGATAAAAAATGAAAATTAATTGCAGTATCAAAAAAATATATATAAATTTGTGCTTTGAAAGATAACAT
>NZ_CALMHT010000112.1 GCF_937863835.1 uncultured Prevotella sp. | reverse complement strand
AAGTCGACAGATGCCGATACGATATTTATCAACGAATTCCGTAAACAGGTGCAGACTCAATTGTCCGATTCCGAATTGAATGTCGAGACACTGAGCGCTGATATGGGCATGAGTCGCGTGCAACTCTATCGTAAAGTGAAAGCCCTTACAGGTGCATCGCCCGTGGAACTGATCCGTATCACTCGACTGAAACGAGCAGAACGCCTCTTGAAGACAGGCGGAAAAACGATAGCCGAAGTATCCTATGAAGTGGGCTTCTCTTCTCCGTCGTATTTCTCGAAATGTTATAAAGATTATTTCGGAATGTTGCCCGGAGAAACCTTGTAAGGCTCGATATATGCGAAAAATCGTTCAATGTATAACAAATTTGTTACATGAACGATTTTTGTTATTCAATGAACGATTTCTTTTATCTTTATGATTCCCAAATATCTAAATTTGCAGAAAAAGTTAACCCTGGGTATCATAATCAAATTCAACGAAAAATGGAAAAAATTAAAAATCTATTATTAATGCTTTTGTTCATTTCTACTGCCATGATGGCAAATGCACAAAGTATGGAGGTGAACGGACAAGTGGTTTCGGACACCGATGGCGAACCTATTATAGGTGCGACCGTAATGGAAAAGGGTACCAGTAATGGTACAATCACAGATCTAGACGGAAATTTCAAACTTCATGTCGGTAACAGGTCGACTCTTGTAGTCAGTTATATCGGTTATAAGAAGTTGGAGGTAGTTGCCGCCGCTCATCTTAAAATCAAATTAAGTGAAACCGCTAATGACCTGAATGAAGTTGTCGTTACAGGTTATACCACTCAACGTAAGGCAGACTTGACAGGAGCTGTTTCTGTCATGGATATGAAAAGTCCCATCAGTGAAAGTGATCCTAACATGCTCAACTCAATGCAAGGAAAACTTGCCGGTGTGGAGATCGTAACTGATGCAGCTCCCGGTAGCGGTAGTTCTACAATACGTGTTCGTGGTATGAGTACTGTCAATGGTAACGATCCTCTTTATATTATAGATGGAATTGCTACCAATGAAAATCTCAACTCTCTGAACCCTTCCGATATTGAGTCGATACAAGTATTGAAAGATGCATCATCTGCCAGTATTTACGGTAGTCGTGCAGCTAATGGTGTTATCATCATTACGACCAAACAAGGAAAGAGTGGTAAGATGAGTGTCAATGTGAATTATTCTGCAAGTCTTCAGACAATAGCCAAAACTTATGATATGCTGAACGCAGAACAGTGGGGACATGCATATTGGACGGCCAATGCCAATGCAGGACTTACAGCTAGTCATCCTTTTTATGATTCTAATGGGAATCTGCTCGCTACATTGCCAGACGGAACAGCTACAGCTAATACCAATTGGCAGGATGAAGTATACAGTCCGGCTTGGACTCATAATCTGAGCGCAAGTGTATCTAACAGTTCAGACAAAGGGTCTGTATTGTTTTCAGGTAATTATATCAACCAGAATGGTTTGATGGATTATACTTATTATCGCAGATTCTCCGGTCGTGTGAATTCTACATATAATATATCCAAAGCGATCAAGGTAGGAGAAAATCTGATGGTTGCCAAATGGTATAACCGTGGTTATACAACAAATGATGACCGTGGTATCCCGTATACAGCTATGCGCCAGCATCCTGCCATACCGGTTTATGATTCGGCAGGTAACTATTCCAATCCTTTGACATTGGCAAGTTCAGATATCGCAAATCCTGTACAGGAACTGTACAATGGTCGTGATAATAATAATGAAAACTGGAGAATATTCGGCAATGCTTTCATTGAGATATATCCGATAAAAGGATTGACGCTTAAAAGTAATCTGGGTATTGAACATCTTCAATATTTTAATAAGACCTTGACACGCAAGGTAAATGATTCAGATATGAACAGTGTATCACGTGATTACGGCCAGGGTGATACATGGACTTGGACAAATACAGCCAATTATATCTTTACGATTAATAAGAATCATCATTTTAATATTCTTGCCGGTGTGGAAGCGACAAAATACAGTTATGAAAATGAAAGTGCATTCCGTAACAATTACGCCTTTGAAGATGCAGACTATATGACATTGGATGCAGGTGAAGGAACTCAGACGAACGGTGGTGGCAAACAGGAATGGGCTTTGTTCTCTTTGTTTGGTAAGGTAGATTATAATTACGCAGACAGATATCTGTTGTCTGCCACACTGCGTCGCGACCAGACTTCCCGCCTTAATTCGGATAATAATTCAGGTGTCTTTCCCGCTTTTTCAGGCGCATGGAGAATCTCTGAAGAAAAATTCTTCCCTAAGAAGACCTTTGTGAATGATGCTAAGATCCGTATAGGATGGGGGCAGAACGGTAACTCGGCAATTAGCAACAACTATGCATCATATACAACTTATGCATATAATTTAGGTAATGGCTCTTATGATTTGAATGGAAGTAACAATAATGTAGTAGGCGGTATCATCGTCGCTTCATCAGGTAATAAAAATCTGAAATGGGAAACTACGACGCAGACGAACCTTGGTATCGACTTAAATATGTTCAACAGTGCTTTCAGTCTGAGTTTCGATTACTATTGGAAAAAAACAAAAGATATGCTTACAGTTCCTCCTACATTGGCTGTCGCCGGTGAGAATGCATCCATGTGGATGAATACCGGTGATATGAAGAATGTCGGTTGGGAACTGAATATGGGTTATCATTCACCCAAGATGGGCGACTGGCAATGGAATGGCTCTCTGAACTTATCCCATTACAAGAACGAAGTTGTAAAACTGAATGATTTCGTATCAACAATCGGTGGTGATACCCGACTGATAGAAGGACAGCCTATGGGCGTGTATTACGGATATGTATGTGACGGTATATTCCAGACCGAGGATGAAGTGTCTAATCACGCCATACAACAAGGAAAAGGTGTCGGTCGACTGATATTCAGAGATATAGATGGTAATGGAACTGTGGATGAAAATGATCGTTGCGTCATTGGTGACCCGAATCCGGATTTGTCGATGGGATTGAATCTCGATGTATCCTATAAGAATTTTACATTAAGCGCTTTCTTCTCAGGTGAGTTCGGTTTTGATATATTCAACACGACCAGACGCCAATTGGAATTTATGAGTTACGGAGGTACGAGTACAAACCGTGGAACTGCTGTCTTGAATGCATGGAGTACCACAAATACAAGTGCTTCAGTACCAGCTCTCTCTGTTGTTGACAATAATAATGAAGTGCGTACTTCTACATACTTTATCGAAGACGGTTCTTATTTCAAAATGAAATATCTCAAGTTGCAATACCGTATACCTGAAAATATAACGAAGAAAATTCATGTAAGCAATTTGAATGTATACGGACAGGTAGAGAACATTTTTACTATTACGAAATACAGCGGTCTTGATCCGGAAGTACCTCTTAGTACATACGGTTCAAGAATAGACAACGGTCCGTATCCACGGGCAAGGACATTCTCTTTGGGAGTTAATTTACAATTCTAATAACATCTAAAGTAAAAAACATTATGAAATCAATAATAAATAAAATAATCATGGGTGCTGCTTTTGTCGGAATGACCGCCGCAGTCACATCATGTAATGATATGCTAGATCTAAAGCCGCAAGGACAATTCACCGAGGAACAACTCAGTGATGACAACATAGAGGGACTTATGTCGTCTGCTTATGCCGGTCTGGAATCACACTTCTTCGGAAACAATGAGTCGTTCGCAGGTCCTATCACCAACTGGGTATTCGATGTTCGTTCTGATGATGCCTATAAGGGAGGTGGCGGAGTTTCAATGGAATCAAACATCCACCAATTGGAAATCTCTAATATCAGTAGTGACAACGCTACTTGTCTGTACAAGTGGGAAAACAATTATTATGCTATTTCACGTGTGCACAAAGCGATGAACGCTATCAAAAATTCTACTGTAAGTGACAAGGAGTCTATGCTAGGAGAACTGAAAGTGCTGCGTGCGTACTTCTATTTTGACCTGATACGCATATTTGAGAGAATTCCATATTATGATGAGACCGAAGATGCTAACAGTGTACGTTATGACGAATTCACCCGTAATGAGATTTTCGATAAGATCAAACAAGACCTGAAGGATGCGTATAGTGTATTACCTGAAAGTCAGAGTCAGGCTGGTAGATTCAACAAATATGTCGCTGCCGCACTGATGGCTAAAGTTTCGGCTTTCACTTCTTCATGGAGCGATGTGGTTACTTATAGCGATTATGTCATCAATAGCGGAAAGTATGAATTGTATGACAATTTCGGTGATCTTTCAAAAATTGAATATAATAATAAGAAAGAAGCTATCATGGCTATCCAGTTTTCTACGGCTAACAACAATGCTCATATCAACTGGTGTAATCTTCTTAATACGACCTATTCTGACGGAAACTACTTTGGTACGGGAGACGATTTCTTCCTTGCGAGTCAAAACTTAGTGAATGCTTTTAGAACAGATGAGAACGGATTACCTTATCTGGATACCTTTAATGATGTGAAACTGACAGATGACTATGAAGGTAATATAGATCCTCGACTTGACTTTACCGTTGGTCGTATCGGATTCCCGTTCCGTGGACACACTTATAATAAAAACTGGTGTAGAGCTTACGATGTATATGGAGAATATAGTGGTAAGAAAGGTCTGATAGACCCTAGCTCATCAGATATGGTACAAGGATTCCCTTGGGGTGCCAGTTCACTGAATTTCAATTTGATACGTTATGCCGATATCCTCTTGCTGAAGGCTGAGGCTTTAATAGAACAGAACCAGAGCATGGATGTAGCGCGTGGATTGATTAATCAAGTACGTGAAAAATCCGCCCGTTCTGTAAGTTCTACTTATACTCCTGTCGATATAGATCCTACAAAGGCTTCATATAAAGTCGGTCTGTATCCTTCAGATGGCTGGAATCAGGAATATGCCCGTAAGGCAGTACGTATGGAACGCCGATTAGAACTCGCTATGGAAGGAAACCGTTGGTTTGACCTGGAACGTTGGGGAACGCTAGTCAGCACTGTAAACAGTTATATGAAGAGCGAAAGTACACTGCGTCCTTATTACGAAGGTGCATCTATCACAGACAATGAGATATTCCTTCCGATACCAGTGTCAGAGGTTGAGAATTCAAACGGATTATATGAATAATTTTAAAAGAAACCATTATGAATAAGATAAAGATAATTTTCATCAGTTTGATTAGTAGCTGCGCTCTTGGTCTTACATCCTGTTCGGATGTACAGATCCAGGAGGCAGTGAAGTCGGAAAGCGTCCAGAATCTGAGCTATTCAGTCGACGGTCGTAATGTAACACTTAACTGGACTAATCCTTCATCATCCGATCAGTCTGGTATAGAGATAATTAAAGACAATACCGATGTAACGGATGTAGACGGTGTGGTCAATACTTATTATATCAAGCGTGCTCCTGTTAACACGGATGTGGCATATACTGTAAAGGCTCGCTATAGTGACGGAAGAATATCGGAGGGACAGACAGCCCGTCTTAACATTCAATATACGGCGCAGGCGAAACCCGGTATGCTGATAGCTTATAATAGTGTGAGCGAGATTGAGGATGA
>NZ_CALMHT010000111.1 GCF_937863835.1 uncultured Prevotella sp. | reverse complement strand
GTAACCATGATACGTCTATAACGTATCAAGAAGAATATTTGATATTCTCTGTAACAAAATACCGCCCGCAAATGTATAAATACTTGCGGGCGGAAGTTATTATAATGATTTTCCTTGGCAAAATCAAAAAGTGAGAATGGGATATCGAACCTTAAATATTCCTTTCCATAATTTCAAGACACATACGACTGTTGTGGTATGGACATTTCCAGAATCCGGCCTTGTCGTCTGTCTGGTTGGTGGTACCGTCGGCATAGATACCCCAGTGCCATTCTCCATTTGTCCAGTCGATGAGGTGCTTCTGTATGAAAGCCCAACATCTCACAGCTTTGCCCAAAGCTTCTTCGTCTCCGAAATGCTCGAACAGATTGACGTGTCCTATCACACATTCACACTGTACCCACCAGTGGCGCTCCTCGTCCATCTTACCGGTATCCAACCATTTCTCGTATACCATGGCACCGTCTTTACGAAGTCCTTCGTCGGCGGCATCGGCGATTTTACGGATGATGGGTTCTACCTTTGCCAGTAGTTTCTTGTCGTTGAGCACCAATGCGGTCTCGTGCAACAGCCAACTGGCTTCAATGTCGTGACCGAAACTCTGGATGTTACGTTTTCCCTTCCAGTCGTCGTCGAAGAACAGGTCGAGATGATATGTTGTCTTATTTAATATTGTATTGCAGAAGATATTGAGCAGATTACGAATCTGTTTCTCCAACTGTGGATTCTTCCATACACGGTATAGATTGGTGTACGGTTCGATGATATGCAGATGAGTGTTCATCGTCTTCGACTGATTCTCGTCCTTGTCACTCAGACGCATATCCTCTATCTTGTCCCATGTTCGGGTAAGCGCTTCCGTATATCCGTTGTTCGCAGAGTCGAAAGCATGGTCTTCAATGTCGTGAAACAGTTTTTTGGCCATATCCAAGGCTTCCTTGTCACCCGTAGCTCGGGCATACTCCGACATTCCATAGATAGTGAAACCGATCGCATATATCTGTTTCTTGGTATCCAGCGGGTTACCTTTATAGTCTACGCTCCAGTATACACCGCCGTTCTCCTTATCATAGAAATGGTCGATGATATATCTCTTGGCTCTTTCGGCTGCTTCCAGATATTCTTTCTTGCCTATCACACGGTAGGCGGCCGCGAACGACCACAGGATGCGGGCATTGAGTATAGCACCCTTGTCGGCCGTTGGCACCAAGTGGTCTTTGCCGTCTATCTGTCCATAATAACCACCGTTCTCGTGGTCGGTCATCTTGTCTATCCAAAAACGGAGAATGTTATCTTCGAGGACTTCTTGCATAGACTTTTTAAATTCTTCCATTGTCTTTATGTTTAGATTGGTTAATCCAGTTATATGCGATTTGTCAGACTGTTCATTTCTTGATAGCGCGACGCTTCTCTAGTTCTTCGACAATCGGTTTCAACCGCTTTTCCGTTAATGGATAAAAGGCGACAGCGACGGCGGCTAACACACATCCGGCTGCCGGTATCCAACTCATCATCAGATTGAGACCATCAATCGTAGCGGGGGTCTGCACGATTGCTACGGCAGAACCAGCCGCCTCTGAAGCAGACTTGTAATCGAAAGCATCAAGAATCCAAAGAATCAGTGCACTGCCAAACGCTCCGCCAAACTTCTGTGCCATGGATGACGAAGAGAAAATCAGTCCGGTACTGCTGCTACCGTTCTTATACTCGGAATAATCTGATATATCCGCATACATGGACCATAACAACGGGAAGGTCATTCCGGCAAAAGCGGATATGAATATCTGTAATATCAACAGGCACCATACTCCGATTACATTTTGGGGCATATAATAGAAGACAACGCTCAGTACACACGAACCGATCATGGCAAATATATACGTATACTTCTTCCCGATATGGCGCGAAATTGGTACAGCCAGTACGACTCCCGCCATATTGGAAATCTCGCCGATAGCCAGGAACACACCGCACGACAGCGTGAGTCCCATTCCCAGACTGCCTGCGTTACCGATATAGTCCTGAAAGAAATAAGCGGCAACACCACCGCGGATGGAATTGAAAAGTAGTGCCGCTATGGCAGCTACCAACATAATCCACCACGGACCGTTGGTCAACAGTGAAAGGATATCTTTACCTATCGATACTTTCTCTTCCGATTCCACAGGGACTACGTTTTCCCTTGTCATCTTAAAACAGAAGTAGAAGAGTATGGCACAGATGACTCCGATGACAACCATCGTCAATGTCCATGCCGTGGCAGAATTTTTTCCTCCGAACAGATCGCGCACGGGTTCGAATATAGCCAAAGCCAGAAAACTGCCGCCGTAAGCGAAAAACATTCTGAACGACGAGAATACGGTACGTTCATTGGCATCATCGCTGACGACACCGAGCATCGCCCCATAAGGAACATTGATGCCACTGTACACCGTCATCATCAATATGTACGACGCATAAGCATAGAACAGTTTCCAACCATGAGAAAAGGCTGGGGTGGTAAACGTGAGCACGCCCATGACCGCGAAAGGTATCGCTATCCACAACAGATAAGGACGATACTTGCCGAAACGTGACTTGGTACGGTCGGCGATGATTCCCATGATCGGGTCGAAAACAGCATCCCACAACTTGGTGACCAGTAGAAGCATTGCTGCCTCACCTAAGGTAAGGCCGAATATTTCGGAATAGAAAAAAGGTAAGTAGTATGTGAATATTTTCCAGAACATCGATGATGACATATCACCGAAACCATACCCTATCTTTTCACTTAATTTTGCCATGATATGAATAATTTTAATTGATTTACAGTCCTTTGTTCTTTGCGATCAGGGCTTTGATGGTCTCTACCGACTTACTCGTAGTGAAACCGTCCTGCGGCGTGTTCATACAGTAGTCTACCAGTCGGTCGATAGTGGATGTAGCTACATGCATACGTGTATCCGATGATGCGTAGTAGATGAACACCTTTCCGTCTTCGTCGGCAATCCATCCATTGGCGAACACAACATTCATCACGTCGCCGATATATTCTTCTCCCTGCGGTACGAGAAAGAATCCGCCCGGTTGGGCTATCACACGTGTCGGGTCGTCGAGGGCTGTCATATACATATACAGTACATAACGGAGACCTGAGGCACAGCCACGTACACCGTGAGCAAGATGCAACCATCCCTGTGGTGTCTTGATAGGATGAGGACCTTCGCCGTTCTTCACTTCCATGATGGTATGATAATGACGGCTGTTGATAATCTTCTCTTCCTTGATCTCGGCATGGGTGATATCGTCTACGAGCGCCCAACCGATACCGCCACCTGAACCGGCATCGATAAATCCGTCCTGTGGACGTGTATAGAAAGCGTACTTGCCATCGACAAATTCAGGATGAAGTACGACATTGCGCTGCTGACTCTTGGTCTTCAGGTCAGGCAGACGGTCCCAATGGATCAGGTCCTTGGTACGGGCAATGGCTGCTGTAGCCGTGGCTGCCGAGAGATCGCCGGGCTGACTGTCGTCGTGGCGCTCTGCGCAGAAGATACCATATATCCATCCGTCTTCATGTTGGGTAAGACGCATATCATAGATATTGGTTGCCGGTATAATGTCGTCGGGCATGGTGACAGGTTCGTCCCAGAAGCGGAAATTGTCGATACCGTTGGGACTCTCTGCTACAGCGAAGAACGACTTGCGGTCAGCGCCTTCGACACGTACCACCAATACATATTTTCCTTTCCATTTGATAGCACCTGAATTGAGTGCCGCATTGATCATAATGCGTTGCATCAGATATGGATTGTCCTTTTCGTTGAAGTCATATTTCCATGTCAACGGTGCATGTTCTCCCGTCAATATAGGATATTTATATCTTGTATAAATACCGTTACCCCATTCTTCTGGTTCATTCTTACGTGAGAGGAGTGTCTCGTGATGAGCCTTCAATGCCTCTACTCTTTTTGAGAAATCTGTCATAATCTTTATATTTATCGTTTATTTGATGTCTTTGATGTCTTTGATGAATAATGTCTTCTTTGCTTTGTAGAATTTGAGGAAGTCGGCTACACAACTTTTGCCGGGCGCCGGTCCAAAATTTTCTTTCGGTTTGTCCCAGGCATTGCGCCACAGAAGCAGATATGATATCGGATACTTGTCTGCAACCGGCATCAACTTGGTGGTGAACCATGTGGAATCGGGTACATTCTGATATCCTGTCTCGGCCAGACAGATAATCTTATGGTGCTCTTTACCCAACTTGGTCACGATTTTCAGTTCGTTGTCCAGATTCTTCATATACTCTTCACCTGTCGGGTCAAACTGATAAATGTCTATACCCATCAGGTCTACGTATTCGTCACCGGGATAATACTTCAGATAGTGCTGTTCGGTATCATTGGCTTCGAAATTGGGTGAGAAACCATATAGAGCACTGGTGATGCCCTTACTTCTCATATATTCGATCGTCATACGGTACAACTGTTTATACTGCTCGGTTGTGCACGACTTGATGCCCCACCAGAACCAACCGCCTGACATTTCGTGCCACGGACGGAATATGATAGGAATCTGTTGACCGTCTTTGGTTTTCAGCGACAAGATAAACTGCGCTACGGTATTCAACCAACCTTCGAATTTAGCATGTTGGGCTCCTCCGGGCAGTATGGCTGTGACAGCATCGCCTGACGGGTCCCATGCATTCTCTCCCGTGACAGGATTGTAAGGATGCCAACTGAGGGTGATCACGCCGCCACGGTTATACTGATTCTGTATCTCTTCGCGCATACGGTCGAACGGTACGCCGTCCAGATTCTCATCGGAACCGAGTTCTATCATGCCTAAGTCGAAACCCATCAAGGCGGGATAGTCTCCACACACTTCTTTGGTGTCACTCCTGTTATATTCATACTTCCATGAAGTACCGTACATCGGGTCGTCCTGATGACCTATCATATAACCTTTCTTCTGCAGTTTGACCAACTTCTGTTCGAGTTGAACGGCAGGGGTAATCTTTGTTTTCACCATCTTGTTCGTTGCTGCGCAGGCGGTCAGAAAAACTGATGCCATGAATGTTGTCAATAATATATGCTTCATCGTCCTATTCTTCGTTTGATTAATTTTCTACTGTGAATGTCGCTTTCAGTTCGTCGGCATCCTTACTGCTGCCACCTATCATAACATCGAAATCACCCGGTTCCACACCGTAATGCATGTCCTTATCATAGAAAGCGAGCTTGTCGGGCGTAATCGTGAAGTCGACAGTCTTACTTTCACCTGCTTTCAGCGCCACACGTCTGAAGTCCTTCAGTTCCTTGACAGGACGCTCTGCCGATGCCACGACATCGTGGATATACAACTGAGCTATCTCTACGCCGTCGCGACTGCCTGTGTTTGTAATGGTAACAGAGGCTTTTACACTGCCGTCTTTTGCCATAGCCGTCTTATCGAGGGTGAGATTGCTATACTTGTATGTCGTATACGACAGTCCGAAACCGAACGGATAGAGCGGTTCGGATGTTCCGCAGACTACCGGATGGAAGAAAGCGGAAGGATGATGATTATAGATAGTCTGAATCTGACCGACTGAACGAGGCATCGTCATCGCCAGTTTGGCCGACGGATTCACTTTGCCATATAGTATCTCGGCGATGGCCTGACCGCCAAACTGTCCCGGTTCCCATGCGTTGACTACTGCATTGAGATGTTCAGCAGCCCATGTGACACTGAGGGGATGACCGCTGATGATAATCAGAATAGTAGGTTTACCTGTCTCGTACAACCGTTTGATGAGGTCGTTCTGCAGACCTACAAGGTCGAGGTTATCACGGTCTGTATCTTCGCCACTGGTACGGTCGTTCCAACGGAAACGCATCATATATTCACCGCAGCAAACAATATTCAGGTCGCAGTCTTTCGCTTTCGCTACCGCTTCGTCCACCTTCTTCGGGTCCATATTACGCGGATCCCAACCTTGGTCCACAAACTCGAAATCGGTATTGGACTGTACCTGTTTCAATCCCTTGAGTACCGTAGACACCTTGTCTTCGGGCTGAAGTTCACTCCAGTCGCCCATGATATTCTGATCGTTGGCATTGATACCTGTTACCAGCACTTTCTTATATCTGGATGCATCCAGCGGTAAGATGTTATCGGCATTCTTCAACAGGACGATAGAATTGCGGGTCGCTTCAAGGGCGGTCTGCTTATGTTCGGGAGTATTAATCACCTTGTCGCGTGTCTTCACATCACCGTAAGGATGCTCGAAAAGACCCAAGCGGAACTTGATTTCCAATATCCGTTTGACGGATTCGTCTATCCTGCTTTCAGGTATCTTACCCTCACGCACCAGTGCGCAGACATCTTCCTGCCATTCCACGCCGTGCATGTGCATATCCATACCTGCCATAATACTCTGATAAAAAGCATCCTTATTGTCTTTGGCCGTATGGTGCTGGTCTACACAATGCTCTATATCCATCCAGTCGCTGACGATAAAACCTTTGTATCCCCATTCGTTACGGAGAAGATCCTGCATCAACCATTTGTTGGTATGACAAGGAACACCGTTGAGTTCGTTATGAGCCGTCATCAGCGACATCGCTCCGGCTTTCACGCCTGCGATATATGGAGGGAAAAATACTTCTCTGAGTGTACGTTCGGAAAGGTCGGCTGGAGCACCGTTGGTACCATTGATAGGAGTGCCGCCGCAGAAATGTTTGATACAGGCCAGTACATCCTGGTCTGAATCAAGGTTGCGCTGATAACCTTTCACCGTGGCCACGCCCATCTGCGTAACCAGATACGGATCTTCCCCGTACGTTTCACCGCAGCGTCCCCAACGCTGGTCGCGGGCCACTTCGATATTCGGATTAAACGTCCACTGCATGTTCATGGCACGCATCTCCAAGGCTGTCTGACGCGCTATCTTATAAGCCATGTCGACATCAAAAGAACTGGCGAGTCCGATATTGGTAGGATAAACCGTATTGTTCTGGCATTTGGCGTTGCCGTGAATGGCGTCGATACCGATAATAAGAGGTATCTGCAACCTACTCTTCATATTCAACCGCTGCAACTCATTGGCCTCTTCCAATGTCAGCACATGAAGAAACGAACTGATCAGTCCCTGTTCGGTCCACTTGGCTACATCCTTATCCGTAATACCGGGATAAAAAGCAGTAGCTGTATTGGTGGCAAGATCGGCAGCCGTCATCGTCTTACTGTTCTCACGGATATGTTCGAGTCCGACATACTGATTCATCTGTCCCACCTTCTCCTCAAGCGTCATCCTGTTCAGCAGATCATTGACCCGCTGTTCGATGGAAGCCTTCGGATTCTTATAAATAGGTAACTTGGCGTCACCTTTCGCATTTACTGTCAGTGCCATTGTTGTTGCTGTTAATATTGTCAATAGTTTTTTCATGATAAGATACGGTTTGCTTCAAGTTATTAATTTTACTCTATTCCCATCTGTTTCAGAAGCCATGCTTCCCATTCGTCCCATTGTTCCTGATACCAGAAGTGTCCCGTTTCCTGATAAGGATGCAGTTCTTTCTTACCTCCTGCGATATTATACGTACCGTAAGCGGATGTAGGCGGAACCACCTCGTCGTTGTATCCGAAAGAGAACCAACCGTTGGCTGTGATTCGGCGGGCGAAATTGACTCCGTCATAATATCTTGATGTCTCCACCTTCTTCGGGTCGATGTGTTGCTTGTCGTAATAGAAATAATGCGGCCAACCGCAGGCGATACCTTTCAGTGACGCGGTATGGTCGCAGAGCGCAGCATGTACGGCTCCATAGAAGGTGACACGTTTGTCTAATCCGGCGCAGACGAGGGATAACATACCACCCTGACTGCTGCCTGTTACACCAAGACTTGTACCGTTCCATTCGGGCAGGGAAGCGATATAGTCTATCGAACGGATTGCTCCGAGGAATACTCTCTTATAATAAGATTGGTCGCGGTTGTCCATATTGAAGTCCCAATAGCAGAACAACGCGCCCTGAGCCAGTTTGTCATAATAATCCTGTTGCATCGTGACCGGTATGCCATGTATTCCTATTTCGAGTGTGATAGCTCCCTTCGATGCTGTATATACATCTCCCTGATAGGGGCGCACGCCGGCACCTGGAACTCTTAACAGAGCAGGATACTTACCCGGTTTGACAGGTACACACAGGATACCATAAGTACGACTTCCCCAACGGACGTTCTGATAACTGACCTGATATACGTTGACATCTTTCGTACAACGTTCGGGCAACAGTTCCCGGGTCGGTTCCAGTGAAGTGTTACGGGCATCCTTGATGGCATTATTCCAGAACTCATCGAAATCTTTCGGACATTCAGTTGTCGGTTGTATCTTCTCGGGTGAAAAAGATGCCGTACAGAGTCCGTCATAATCCTTGCCTCCTACATGGGCGGTCACCTTCAGACGATAAAAACCGGGAGTGGTCATCTTGCCGCTCCATTTCATCGTACCGTCCTGAAGTGTCACATCTTTCTTTTTGACATCGGGATACATCACCGGTCCGGCTTCGTAATCCACCTTCACATGGTCGAGCAATGTGCCCGACTTGAGTACATTGACAACGAAAGATGCTGTCTCGCCAACCTTGTAGTTCCAGTCTTTATGGTCGGGAGTGACGGTAACACGTATATTATAGCCGCGTATCTGTGCTGATACCGGCAACATTGCCATGAAGGCCAGCAAAAGGATGATTATTTTTTTCATATATCTTATTTTATTAACCTATATGATATCACGTCGTGTGCAGGGACGGTTATTTTCCTTTCCGTCTTGTTTTTCTTTGATGTTTTTCCTTCCATCTTATGAGCCCAGAGATTACGTACCTTGTATTCTATCTTATCGAAAGCGGTACTCTTACCGGAAACCTGCATATCGGTGAAATTGAATTTCTGCCAGTTGAGTGCATAAGTGACCGGTTGCTTGGTAGGATTAAGTACCGTCATCGCCCAGTCGCCGCCTGCGAGCGGTTTAAACCAGAACTGCATCCCGTCGATAGTGGAATGATGATAACCCTGTACACCCAGTGTGTCCTGATCCACGGCTATCATTTCCTTGTTCATCAAAATGGTTTTTGTCTCTGCGCTCATATTTCTGATATCATTACCGATAATAAGCGGAGAGGCCATCATACACCACATAGCGAAATGTGCGCGGTCTTCATTGTTTGTCATACCGTTGCCCACTTCGAGCATATCGGGGTCGTTCCAATGCCCCTTACCGGCATACTGACGCAGGGTATCGTTCTTGGCGATACAATGCATCACACTGTATTGTGTAAATGTCGGGAATACATGCAATGAGTCGAAAGAACACCATATATCCGGTCCGATACGCCAACTGTGCCCTATATTCTTTGCCCATTTCCAAGGCATATTGTCACCCCACTCGCACATACTGTGGAAGATAGGTCTGCCGGCTGCCCTGAGGGCATCGCTCATCAACTGATAAGCTCCCTTTGCATTGATATTGGTGGTATTACACCAGTCTTCCTTCAGATAATCGACACCCCAACGGGCATACTGCAAAGCATCCTGGTATTCATGTCCCAGACTACCCGGTCGACCGCCACAGGTCTGTGTACCGCAATCGGAATAAATGCCCAGTTTCAGTCCTTTGGCATGTACATAATCCGAAAGCCACTTGATTCCATGAGGGAATTTCACTTTGTCTGCCTGAATGAAACCATCGGCGTCACGGTCGCCATGCCAACAGTCATCGAGATTGATGTATACGTACCCGGCATCCTTCAAACCGGTAGAGACCATAGCGTCTGCTATGCCTACTATAATATTCTCATTGATATCACACTGAAATTTGTTCCATGTATTAAATCCCATCTGAGGGGTATCAGCCAAATGTTCCCATTTCTGTGCACAAGCCGGCACTGTTAACGCGAAAAGAAAAATAACTGCAATGAACTTGAGTCTTTGATTCATAATTATATTTATTAGATTTTAAATTATAGCTGCAAAGTTAATATATCTTTTCTTTATAATATAATACTTTTTTGACAATACCTTACACTTTATTTACACGCCTAGTTAATAAAAGTAAAAAGCCCGATAAAATCGGGCTTCTTAGTGTATGATGTACAATATTTATTTACCTATTTCGGTCATCTTATTTACCTGCTCTTTGACGATAGATAGTGTTGACGAGTCTGACGAAAAGACAGAATTCAACCCTTGTTGTTCTTGTGCAGGATCTCCGCAATAATCGTCACCCACCTGCCAGTTTTCGTGTTTCGGTTGGGCTTGTCCTCCCCAACCCCAGAAATTACAACCAGCGAAGAAGCCGCCTTTCTTGGCGTTGTCTACGATTTGCGAGAATACATATTTGTAATAACCGTCACGACCTTTCGTTGTGGATGAAGGAGAGAAAGAGAATCCGTCTCTTGGATATCCGAATTCTTCCATCACCAATGGTTTCTTGATTTTTGCGCAGATGGCCAGATGTTTGTCTATATACTCTTTGGTATTCTTGCAGGAACGTCCCAGGTTTTCCACCAGACTGTCTTTCTTGGCCCATCCCCAGTTGTACGGCCAAAGGTGCACGTTGCAATAATCTATGTTTTTGTCTGAACAGATTTCTTCGTATGTCTGATAATTCCCTTCGCATCCCCAAGAACCTTCGCTGCCTATAGAGATCAGATGATTATTATCTATACTGCGTATCATGGACGAAGCCTCGGCGAGCCATTTGGCAAACGGTTTCAGTTCATCATTACCGAAAGCGCGCGGTTCATTACCTATCTGCCATGACATGATGGCGGGATCGTCTACATACCGTTTGTGGGTATAGCGGTTGGTTCTGCCTAAGATAAAACGCACATAATCGTAAAACAACTGATGTGCCTTTTCGTTTGTGGCATATTTGCGCACGAAATTCATATAGGCGGGATATCCGTCTTCATTGGGGCGCGGTGCTATTCCGGCACCTGCATACTGCAGATAGAAACCGTATCCCCCGCTCCATTCCCATGAATTGTTGAGATAAAGCACTGCCACCATATTACGCTTATTCATCTCTGAGAGAAGATAATCCAATCCTGCTAAAATAGTATCATTGTAAACACCCGGTTTGATTTGCAACGTAGGTTCCACTTTTGTTTTGATACCCCTTTCTCCATCGGCACCGACAAGTATACGCAGATTGTCAATGCCCATAGATTTCATCTTATCCAGTTCTGCACACAGTCGCTGACGATTTCCGCCCTGACCTGTGGAACCCAAGATGGCACCGTACCAGAAGTTTGTCCCTACATAATAATATGGTTTACCGTCTTTCAGGAAATGTCCGTCTTTTACTTTGACAAACTGATTCTGAGAAAAAGAAGGGATAGCCATTAATACTGAAATGATTGCAAATAATACTTTTTTCATTTTTCTTTCTTCGGATTTGAAAAGAGGGGATGTTCCTATATGGATAAGAACATCCCCTCTTGGATTAAATATAACAACTATTTAACTAACACTTTGCTGCTAATAATCTTACCATTACTCAATTTCTTGCTAACAATATTCAGACCTTGTTGCAAACCATTTGTCTGCTGACCTGCTGCATCATAATAATTCGTACTGATTATTTCCGCATTTGAATTATCTGAGGTAGCTGAATTGATACCGGAAGCAATGTATGCATTGGTTGCTACGAAAGCTGATGCCAAAGTTATATCACCAGTTGTTGAAGCTTGTATATAAATCTGATTAACCGCATTCTTATGAGTTGTATCAAACGTTGCTGAAGCTGTTGTTGCACCAGCCTCAAATGGAACTGAAGTAAAATAATTTTTATTTGTTGTAGGATCTATTTCTTTATACTCAACGATAAAATTACCACTCATTGGTGTCGGTTTGGCAAAATTAACTACCGCCTGATCAAAATCAGTATAGTCAATACCGCTAAGCCACCAGCCACGACCTGCCCATTCAGCTGTATAGGTTATTGTTGGATTAGCATAAGTTGAACTCCATCCTGCTCCTAAATCAGTCAAAGTTAGGTCTATTTTCTGCTGTTTATTACCTGCTACTGCTGCATCATATTCAGCCTTTGTGCCGACATAGGCAGCCTTCACATCAAGTGCACCTACTTCATGTCCTTGAAGGAAAAATTGTGCAGTGTTGTTTTTGGCAGTTGCATTAAGAGCGGCACCTATAATAAGATCACCAGCTTTTCCACTTTCAATTTTTGAATCTAAAGTTTCATCTATTTTCCCTGCTGTTGCTCCAAAGTATTGAACATCCAATGTAAATGCACAGGTAGAAGAGTTAAGTACCACCCATAGATAGTCGTCAGCAGTTAAATTCATACCTTCAGTTTCCGAAGTTGCTAACCAACAACCAGCACCTTTCCATGCTACTGTATAAGTAATGGTTGTTCCACTGACAGTACAACCGTCTCCCCAAGAACTGAATGTATGAACGGTTAAATCAATTGGTGTTGATGCCATACTGGAAACAGTAGTCAATAACATAAAAATTAAAATAGAAGTAATTTTTTTCATAATTTTATTATTTAGTTGGTTAAAAAATTTTTAGTTATAGTTATAAATTCACCTTGCAAAGATAGCGAATAAGTATAATAACAGATGATACTTTTTTGCTTATTATCGACACTTTGTTACAACAAGGCGTTAATGAATATTAATTTGATGTTGTTTAACAGCGATAAATGGTGTAATGTTTCCACTTATTCAATCGAAAAAGTATGCTTGATAAGGACATCAAAAAGGGGAAACAGTACGAAACCGTCTCCCCTTATCATTCATCTTTAAGAATATTAGGATATCTATTTCTTGTAATTGTTCATCAATGCATTCACTAGCTCCGATTCATACCATGTATTGGTAGCTCTCTTATAAAGTCCCATCCACCAAAGACCAGAGGTCTGATATGCCGTCAACTTCGTAGCCATATACTTGGCATACTTCACACGTTCTGCCATATCTTTCGCCTCGTCGATGGCTCCAAACTCTCCGAAGAAGTACGGTAGACCCAATGTATTGGAGAAACGGGCATTGACACGGGTGAAAATATTATCAATCTCTGTTTCGCAACTGGTATCGAATACATACACATTATAAGTACCGTTGTCACAACAGAAATTGTATGGATTATAACTGTGTACAGATGCTGCTATATGATTCGGATGAGTATCTGTAGGCGCATTGAAACCATCTAACTGTGTCTGGTCATTGGATGCGCCAAACGGGTTGACCAGAAGATTACGATATTCGTTCTTACCACCTGTGGTGCGGACTGTGTTCACGAAATCCTGCTCCAACTTATTGACAGTGGCTAGATCAGACGAACTTGGGGTTGCACTCCACGATTTCTGTTTGTTCAATATTTCATTGAATGCCTCAAAAATCAGTTTATCGTCATAGTCCTTAAACTCAGTAGCGATCTGTTTCCAGATATATTGCATACGTGGACTGACGGTAGCATAGTCATCAGCGTCGGCATACAACCATCCTTGTTCATCCTTACGTGTGGCATCTTTTGCTCCGGTATCATGCTGCATATTCAGGATACAGTAACTACCAGTACTGATTACATAATCCACGACCTCTTTCACACGTGCCATCCATGCAGCATCAATGTTATTGTTGGCATCAAGATGCGGAAACCATGTCACAGGTACACGGATCACATTAAAGCCCTTGGATACGATTTCGGTAATCATAGCCTGCGTAGTGACCGGTTGTCCCCAACAGGTTTCCCAGTCGGCTGTAGTAGTAGGATTAAACCATGAAAGAGCAGTATCCTGATTGGCATCAAGGGTATTACCCAGGTTATAACCCAGTTTCATATTTTCGACCATTGTAAATGCACTCTCGAACGGGTCGTTAGGATCTGTTCCCGTACCTTTCTGAGATACATTGATAACCTTCGACAAATTACCTGCATTCACTGTAATAGTGGATGTACGGGCGTCACTTTTGTTCTTGGCTACAGTTACCTTAAAGTATGATCTTGTATTTGACGATGCTGTATCGTTAATAGCCCAGCCGTACCCGGCATGAGGGGTAATCGACAACCATGTAGAATCGGCTTCGGGTATAGAAGCGGTCCAGTCGGCATCGGTATTGACACCTAACATCACATAACTTCCGCCTATAGAAAAATCAAGAGATTCTATCGCACTTCCATCCTTTGTTACGGTAAGACCTGTAGCGGCGACATCCTCACTGTCGTGGCAACTCTGCATACACAGAGCTGCTACGAATAGGAGCGTCAAACCAAATATATTTTTTATTTTCATAATTCTATACTTTTATTTGTTTACGGAATATAGATAACACGTATATTATCAAACTTGACATCAATCTTGCCTGCAAAAGTAGCTTGGTTGATACTTTGTATACGGAACTGATCCAGTCCGATCGTCTTGATGTCAGAAAGTGTCTTGCCTGTATAACAAGCAAACTTGCTCAGAGGAACGATGGCACGATACCACTTGTTCTTGTGGTTGACGCCCGTAATATCCTGAAGTACCGGTCCGTCAGGGAAGCTACCTGTCTGGGTATCATAATCAGCCCATTTAAAGTTGTCGTACGTATTTTCGGCATCACCCTTAGGTTGAATCATATATCTCACATACCCCCAGAAGGTTCCGTTGTTATAATCACTGTTGGCATCGTAGACCTCCATAGCGAGATAGAGATGGTCGGCTGTGGCTGTAGACGGAATATTATCGGAGAACGAGAACATGTTTCCACTCCAGTCTTTACGGAAGTAGATCATCGTACCCCACCACTGCTGATATTCTTTTGCCACACTGATTTGTGCATATTTGCCATCGGCATTACCGGCATCTATATAACTGGCGTTTGGTCCCCAACCGTTGTCTGTCGCATCTCCGTCGAAGGTGGTCAGGATAGTGGCATAATCATAGAAGTTGCCCGACGATACCGTTCCACCTGGTGTCGTAATAGTAATCGTAGTACCACTGCCGCTGGTCGGCTTCTTCTTAAACGGAATATAGATGGTATCTTCTGATGCTGAAGTGGTAAACTCACCACTGGTCAGCGTCACATCTCCGTATTTCACACTTTCTACCTGTACAAAGTCACGACCTGTGATATACATCGTTTCACCGATCTCAGGCATATCCGTGGAAACACTTGATATGAACGGTTTTCCCGGACGTTTGTAATAGGGCAGATAAACTTTACCTGCTGCACATTCGATGACGAGTGAACCAGAATCAGGAGCTGCCGCCGGAACGATGGCACCCACAACGGATGTAGTCTCATAAGCCTTCGTATCACTGTTGAGATGATGGTTCTGTGTGATATCATAATGCTTTTCGATGGCCGTATGGTTACCGGGAACAGTAGTCCATACAGTCGTATCCAGTACACCTGTCATGGCGTCTGTGATATACATACTCTCGATATCAACCAGGTTGACACCATATAGTTTCAGTGTATCGCCTGCCTCACGGGGATACAAACCTTCGATGCGGTTAAACTTAGGATACGGAGCTGTAATCTTGAATGAATAGGTAGCGGTACCATGCGATGTCACCACCTTGATCTCATCAGGGACATCACTATTGAAGGCAGACAGTTTGAAACCGTTTTCCTCGGATGGTATCGTCACAATAATACTATGGTCTGTATTATATGTAGAGTTCAGATATACAGACTGGTCGTTGATGTAAACAGCCGTTGCACCGGCCAGGTTATTACCGATAATGGCGATCATCGAGTTGGCGCTCGATTTCGTGAACAGACTGTCGGCTTTTGTTGGATCGGTAACTCTCACGCCTGTAATCTCCGGAGTACCACTTGCCGAGTCGTCGTCCTTACATGATGTAAAGACAGATGAACTTACCACCAAAAGCAATAACATCATCAGACTCGTTCTTATATTTAATTTTTTTGTTTTCATATCTTAATGATTTGATATTATGTTATTTGTCTTCACCAAAATCATAACTCTGAGGAGCCTCATTGAGGTAATGGTTCTGGATAACATCACTTTCAGGATAAGGCATAAAGATATTTGCCTCCGAGAGGACTATCGGTTGATAGCCGGCACAGTATTTACGGCAGTATCCGCTCAGGTCGGAACCGAAACCAGCTACGCCTTTTACAACTGTATTGTCATTTTCGTCTACAGTCGCATGGTCGTTCCATATACAATATCCACTCTCATTGAAAAGATACCATGTACTTGTTCCTGGGGGTATCGGGCGATATGTAAACGTCCCGTCACTGTTCTTATACAGACTGTTTTCACGGATTTCAAAACCACGGTGCTGCTTGTTGTTGAAGAAGTTGAGCATGGTCTGCGGCTTCCAGCGGTACCATGTCACCATATCCCACCAGTTCGCATATTCCATACAGAACTCGATACGGCGCTCACGTATCAGATTGTCGAATGTCAGTGTCGTGTACGGTTTCACACCGGCACGGTTACGTACCGCATTGATAGCACCCAGAGCCTCCGCATCCGTAGTGGATGCATTGTTGCCCAACAGTGCTTCAGCCTTCATCAGGTAGACATCTGCGAGACGCTGTATGTAAGTATTCAACGGCGATGCCATCTGTGCGAGGTTACAGGGAGCTACGTCGGCCTTTGTACCCAGTACACCTTTCTTATCCTGCATCCAGTTGTGGTTGTATGTATAACCGCCGTCGGCTTTCTTGATATAGTCATAATGTCTGCCCGGTGTGAAGAATGTGCCACGGATACGGAAAGAGTCGGTAGGATCTTCATTGTATAAATCAATCATATCACATGATGCCGTCAACGAACCGCCCCAGGCGTTTACATCGGTTACTTCCGGGAAAGCGAGGTCGGAGTAAAGTGCATTCATGGCACCCCATTCTCCTGATGCGGGATCAGCCCAACGCATCGCCAGGATAGTTTCACTGTTGTCGTTATTCTGCGCTTTAAACAGATCTTCATAGTTGCTCATCAACGAATACTGACCGCAACCTATCACATCATTGCAAAGTGATACGACCTCCTTCAGTGTTGTCTCGTTACGGGTATGGTCGATTGTAGAACTGGCGTCCCAACCGCTTTGTGCCAACAGAGCCTTGGCCAGCGCAGCCTTGGCTGCATAGAGGGAAGGATGACTGTCAGTACCCGTTTCCGGTAATAAAGTTACCGCCTTACGGAAATCACGGATAATGAATTTGAGTACATCGGCTTCTGAGTTGAGTGGACGTACAGGATTGTCTATCATCGTCTGGTTATCCTCAAAAAGAAGATTGTCTCCCCAACCGCGCAACAGGTAGAAGTAAGCCCATCCGCGCATCAGGTAACATTCGCCCATCGCGGCATTTTTAGCACTGGTGGATACATCCGCGGAACAATAGTTCTGCAAATTCTTCAGTGTCGCATTGCTCAGGGTTACCACATTATATAAAGAAGACCATGCCAAAGACATATCTTCGGTCAAAGCCGTTACTGTAAACTTGGCAAATTCAGCGCTGACGTATGGATTCCATGCATCATTGGCACGATAAGAACCCATACCTACGATGGCACGGCGGTTGAAGTCGAACCATGCACGGTTGTACAGCGGTTCCACACCTTTGGTCACCGCAGCGTCTGAAGAATAGTATGTCTCGGCTGTATAATTACCACTCGGTTTCTGGTCAAGAAAACTATCCTTGCAACTGGTCGTAACCAACGTAAGACAGGCGACAGCCGACATTGTTAATATATTTATTTTTTTCATAATTGTATCGTATTATATTAGAATTTGACCTTAAGTCCAACTGTATAAATGCGCTGTGAAGGATAACGGTAATTATCGATACCCTGCAGGATAACACTCTGACCGTTGGATCCGATTTCAGGATCATATCCGTCGTAACCGCAGATTGTAAAGAGGTTTTGTATATTGCCATATACCTGTACCCATTCTAATTTGGCAGGAGAGAGCCATTTCTTCGGCAGATTCCAAGCCAGAGAGACCGTCTTCAGTCGCAGGTAAGAACCGTTTTCCACGAAACGGCTGCTCACACGGTTGTTATCATTCAGATTGGAACCGTTGGCACTGATTCTCTGGGCTGTAGCCGAAGAAGCATTCGTGATATAGACATTATCTATATCGGTAGCTGAACCGTTAGGGTCTATCAGTCCGATACGTGCATAACCGGCCAGTTCAGACATATAGTTGCCATATACGGTTTCATTCGTATGCTGCTGACGTACCAGGTTGTAGATATCGCCGCCCACACTTCCGTTGAGGAAGAATGAGAACTCAAAATCCTTATAAGTGATGACATTGTTCAGACCGAAGTTGAAATCAGGGTTCGGGTCACCGATATAAGTACGGTCGGCCTCAGTAATCTTACCATCACCGTTCAGATCTTCAAAAATATAATCACCCACCCAGATACCGTTTGTAGCAATTGGCTGGAGAGCGCCATTGGTATCTACAGGACGTGCTACAGCAACTTTGTTTCCACTTGCGTCCAGGAGGAATTCGCCCTGGGCGTTCTTCTGATAGAAATCAGATGCATTGGTATACATTCCGATTACTTTGTATCCATAGAAACGGCCTACAGGTCCGTTCAGTTCCGACAGTGTATAGGTTTCTGTACCAATGGTTCCCGATATCGTGGAGTTTTCAGTGTTCAGTCCTGTCAGTTTATTACGGTTGAACGACAGTGTGGCTCCCGTACGCCACTGCAGGTCTTTGTTGGTTATATTCACCGTATTGAGGGTGAACTCGATACCTTTGTTACGTATAGAACCGGTATTGACCCAAGGGGCGGTCATACCCATATAGTCGTTATTGATGACATAAGAAGGAAGTGAAGCCTTCATCAGCAGGTTGTCTGTATTCTTCAGGTAGGCATCAACGATAAATTCGATGCGGTTGTTAAAGAGGTTCAGGTCGAAACCGACGTTCCATGCCTTGGTACTTTCCCACTTCAGGTTCTCATTTCCATAATTGCCAGGATAATATCCCGTACCCCAGGCTGTTGCTGTATTAGCCATTGTAGCGCCATAAGCATAACTACCTGTACTCTGGTTACCTACATGTCCCCAACCCAGACGCAATTTCAGGTTATTGATCCATTTTACGTTTTTCATGAAATTCTCGTTGCTTACACGCCAAGCGATAGCGGCAGACGGGAACCATCCCCATTTATTGTTAGACGGGAAACTGGAACTGCCGTCGGCACGTAATGTCGCTGTTAGCAGATAACGGTCGAGAAGATTATAGTTGAAACGTCCGAAATAGGATTCGATCGACCATTGTGTACCGTCATCACCTGAATTGGTGGCTGTGGAAGAGTCGCCCACATTCAGTGAATGGAGGGAATTGGTCACATAATCATAACGTGTACCCGACAGTGACTCCCAGTTGCCCCACTGGGCCTCATGACCTAACATGATCTGGAAATGATGTATTTTGGCCAGACTGAAATCATACGTACCGTACTCCTTGAATGTATTGTATTTACTCAGGTTCTTAGTACGTGTACTCTGACTGCGGACGATGTTTGTACCGTAAGAATAGTCAGGTTGGAAGAAATAGGTGTTATACCAACCGCGGTTGCCACCGTATTCGATGCGGATGGTCAGGTTCTTGATCGGTTTCAGATTGGCAAACACATTATAGTCGAGCGAGTAATTATTCGTATTGTTCTCTTTCATACTGGCCTCGAAAAGTGGATTGCTGTAATATGTCGAGAAGTCATTGGTCTGAGGGAAACCGTAAGAACCGTCGGCATTACGCGGAGCGACATCCGGAAACTGGCTCAGAGCCGTACTGATCACATTATTTTCGGTAAACGTGATTGTCTGTTTTGTATTGGCATAAGCGGTATTAAAACCTATCTGCAACCAATCAGTGATATTCGTATCTATGTTGACACGGAAACTGGCGCGTGTGAAACCGGAACCGATTCCGACACCGTTTTGGTCCAGATAACCGCCTGCCAGTGAGTAGTGCATATCTTTCGTACCCCCGCTGATATTGACAGAATGGTTCTGCATGAAAGCCGTCTGGAACAGTTCTTTCTGCCAGTTGGTTCCTTCAGTCAGCAACGAAGGGTCGGCATAAGCGGCATTCTCGCCCCATCCGCGCACGGCGGCACGCTGGTTGTAGAAGTCGGCATATTCATATAGATTCATCACGTCCAGATATTTAGGCATTTTCTGCCAACCTACGTATCCTTCGTATTGTATCTTGGCTTTGCCTTCCTGTCCGCGCTTTGTCGTAATGATGACGACACCGTTGCTGGCACGCGAACCGTAGATGGCTGTTGCCGAAGCATCCTTCAGTACCTCGATATTCGTGATATCCGACGGGTTGATGCTGGCCAGTGTACTGGTATTACTGCTCGTATTACCACTGACGGCGATACCGTCTATCACATAAAGCGGTTCGTTACCGTTGAGAGAGTTGATACCACGTATCTGTACTGATATGGCACCGCCAGGGGCACCTGAGTTCTGTGTGACCTGTACACCTGCGATACGTCCCTGCATCGCCTGTTCGATACTGGTGTTCACACCTTGTTTGATGGCTTTTTCATCGATGGATGATACAGAACCGGTCAGGTCGGAACGTTTCATAACACCATATCCGACGACCACTACCTGGTCGAGCATGTGTGCATCTTCGCTAATCTGAATATTAAGGGTACCGGCTGTGGTTACCTTCACTTGTTTTGAAGCATAACCCACGTATGAGATAACAATAACGGAACCTTGCTTGCAGGATAATTTATAATTACCCGATGCATCAGTGATTGTTCCACTTGTAGCTCCTTTCACCTTGACAGTAGCGCCAATGATTTCTTCACCGGATGTTGCGTCTGTCACAGTACCGCTCACATTGATATTCTGTGCCAGAATACCGAGCGGGAACAACATGAACAACAATAGAGAAATATATCTGATTTTCACAAATACATTACTCAAATTAAATAACGTTTTACTCATAATCATTATTTTAGTTAATAGCATTAAATCCTAGCTAATTTTATCTTATTAATATTGATATTGGTTAAATATCGTTGGCAAAGTTAAGTAATCATTATTTATTAATATAATACTTTTTTGCTCAATATTGACACTTTATTGGAAAATCAAAAAAAAAGGTACGTTTTATGTCAAAAAGCATCTATATATAGTGTAAAACAAGCACTTAATCGTTTGTTTTCGACTATAAAAAAGAGCCTTTTCCCACTAAGGAAAGAGGCTCTATATGATGAAAAAATGATATACTGAGTATTATTCCACCGTAACCGATTTGGCAAGATTGCGGGGCTGGTCCACGTTCAGACCTTTATCCACTGCTACATGATATGCCAGCAACTGCAACGGTATCACCGAAAGCAACGGTGCCAGTGACGCCATTGTGGGCGGAACCTCAATAATATGTTCGGCTATCTTTCTGACACTGGTATCTCCTTGGGTCACCACAGCCAGCACCCTGCCGTTACGTGCTTTCACCTCTTCAATATTAGAGATAATCTTGGCGTACAACTGATGGTGGGTGGCTACGAACACGACGGGCATCTCGGTATCCACCAAGGCTATCGGTCCGTGTTTCATCTCTGCTGCCGGATAACCTTCGGCATGGATATAACTGATCTCTTTCAGTTTAAGGGCACCCTCCATGGCGACTGGATAATTGAATCCGCGACCCATATAGAGGAAGTTGCGCGCGTATGTATACGTCTTTGCGATTTCGGCTATACGGTCGTTCTGCTGCAGTACCACTTTCATTTTCTCGGGTATGATAGCCAGTTCGTCTACGATCTCTTCGAATTCTTTCTTCTCAATCGTGTTTTTGGCTTTGGCCAGAGCCAGGGCAAACAGGGCGAGAACCATCACCTGACCGGTGAACGCTTTTGTGGAAGCGACACCTATCTCAGGTCCTACGTGTGTGTAGATACCTGTATCGGAGGCACGTGCCACACTGGAACCGACGGCGTTGACAATACCGAAACACAAGGCGCGATGGGCCTTCGCCAGTTGGAAAGCCGCCAACGTATCCGCCGTCTCACCACTCTGCGAGATGGCGATCACCACATCATCAGGCAGTATGACCGGATTCCGGTAACGGAACTCGGAAGCGTATTCTACGGTGACTGGGATATGGCAATAACTTTCAATATACTGTTTACCTATCAGTCCTGCGTGCCACGACGTACCGCATGCCACAATGATAAACCGCTTGGCACCGACCAACTGGTCATGATGCAGGTTGATGGCACTCAGCACGATATCATGTTTCGCTTTGATGAGACGTCCTCTCATACAGTTGGATATCGCTTCCGGCTGTTCGAAAATCTCTTTCAGCATATAATGGTCATAACCGCCCTTCTCCAGTTTATCCAGGTCGATGTCAACCTGTTTAACGTCGATATTCACATCTTCGTTCTTCAGATTCTTGACGGATATCGGTTGATTACGGCGCAGCAATACTACTTCTTCGTCGTTGATATATACCATATTATGTGTATATCCTGCTATTGGCAATGCATCCGACGCGATGAGAAATTCTTTGTTATCCTCACCGATACCGATCACGAGCGGACTGCTCTTACGGGCTGCCACCAGTTCATCAGGGTGTTCCTTGTCCATCACGACGATGGCGTATGCACCTACCACTTTACGGAGCGCATAACGGGTGGCCTGTGCAAGACACAGGTTATAGGTTTGCTGCATATATTCTATCAACTGTACCAGAACTTCGGTATCCGTACTACTTTTAAAGGTAAAGCCTTTATCGGTCAGATAGGTCTTCAGAGAAGCATAGTTTTCTATAATACCATTATGTACGATAGCCAACCTGCCACTCTGCGACAAATGCGGATGCGCATTCACAGACGAAGGTTCACCATGCGTAGCCCAACGGGTATGGGCCATACCGACAGTACCGCTCAGGTCCTTGTCTTTGGCAGAATTTTCCAATACAGCGACCTTACCTTTCTCCTTATATATATTAAGGTGTTTGTCGTTATCCGAAATAAGCGCCACTCCGGCACTGTCATAACCGCGATACTCCAATCTTTTTAATCCCTGGATCAATATGGGATAAGCATCACGAAATCCAATGTATCCTACAATTCCACACATATTAATAAGTTTATATATGTTTACTGACGGCAAAAGTACAAATAATATCGGTATACGCAACAATTTAATCCTTTTTTTTTGCGAAAACAGAAAAAATGGTTAACTTTGCTCATAAAGAAATATATGTAATCTTAATATTATGGCAACAACTCTTTTCGTACCAGGCCGTCTGTGCCTGTTTGGCGAACATACCGACTGGGCGGGAAAATACCGGGCGATGAATGCGGAAATAGAACCAGGTCTTTCTATTGTGACAGGTATCGAACAGGGTATCGAAGCGGAAGTAGAGAAATCCAGTATCTTTGAAATGTACTCAGATGCCCCCGAAATAAAGGAAGTATGGCAGGATTTCTCGTGCAGGATGAGTGACAATGAACTCAAGAAGGTGGCCAAATCCGGTTCTTTCTTCTGTTATTGCGCCGGTGTGGCTTCGTACATGCTGGAATGGTACAAGGTGGGCGGTGTCAAGATTACTATCAAGAAGATGACGCTTCCTATGAAGAGCGGTCTGTCATCCAGTGCCGCCATCTGCGTACTTGTGGCGCGCGCTTTCAATACAGTATACGGTCTCAACCTCAACACGATGGGCGAAATGAATATCGCTTATGTCGGTGAACTGCGCACCTCATCCCGCTGCGGCCGTCTTGACCAGGCGTGTGCTTTCGGTGTCAAACCGAATCTGATGACTTTCGACGGTGACGAGATAGAGGTTAAATCTATCAATGTCAAGAAACATCTGTATTGGGTATTCGCCGACCTCTGCGCCAAAAAGGATACAATTAAGATTCTCCGTCAACTGAACAAGGGTTTCCCTTTCGCAGCCACAGAGGCAGAAAAGCGCGAACAGGACGCTTTGGGTAAGAAGAACCACGCCATCATCCACCGGGCTATCGAATATATGGCTACGGGCAATGCCGAGGCGTTGGGACATCTGATGACAGAAGCCCAGCAACTTTTCGACAGGGATATCGCACCGATGTGTCCGGATGAACTGGCTTCACCCAAACTGCATCAGGTACTCAAGGATCCGAATATCCAACCGCTGGTCTATGGCGGAAAAGGAGTAGGTTCACAGGGCGACGGTTCCATACAGTTTCTCGCCAAAGACGAAAATACGCAGGAGCAACTGCTGGAATACTTGACCAAGGAAGGGATGAAGCCTTACAAACTGACGCTCCGTCCTGTGCATACAATACACAAGGCGGTAATTCCTGTCGCCGGTTTCGGAACACGACTATATCCCGCCACCCGGTCGCTGAAGAAAGACTTCTTCCCCGTTCCAGATAAAGACGGTATGGTAAAACCGGTCATTCTGATACTCCTTGAAGAACTGATAGCAAGTGGTATCGATGAGGTTTGTCTTGTACTCGGTTCCGAAGATGAAAGACAGCAATATCGCGATTTTTTCGAGACACCTCTGTCCGCGGAACATCTGAACAAATTGAGTCCGCAGATGCAAGAATATGAAAACATCATACTGGATATCGGTAAAAGACTGACTTACGTCTATCAGAACAAGAAACGTGGATTCGGACATGCCGTCTATCAGGCGATCGACTTCACCAACGGGGAACCGGTCCTATTGCTGTTGGGCGACACCTTGTACAGGAGCGATACCAACAAACCATGCGCCCTGCAACTCATAGAGAAATTCGAGAAATACAACAAATCGATGGTGGCTATCCACGATATCCCGCTTGCCAACGTTTCACATTACGGTGTGATGACCGGTGCATGGGAAGACAAGGATGAAACAGAAATGAATATCACTTCTTTCTGCGAAAAGCCGAAGGCGGGCTATGCCGAAGATTTTCTCGGCGTCAGGATGAAGAATGGCGAGAACAGATATTATTCAGTCTTCGGTCAGTACATCCTCACACCGGCTGTTTTCGAACAACTGGAACAGGATATCATCGACTCAGGTGATTCTGATCAGGAGATAGAACTGACCTCGGCGCTCGACCACGTGCGTGAAAAGGATGGACTGATTGGTGTCAGTCTTCACGGCCACATGTATGACATGGGCAATTATAATGCCTTGAGGAACGCCGTAATCAATTATGCCGGAATCACATCATTGAACATTCCATAAACAAAACAACAGATGTCTACATTAATAGAATATTTAGGTAAGAGAGACCGTTTCGCGACAAGCAACGGATGTCGGCTGGTGGAAATCAGCGAAGGGTATGCCAAAGCCACGATGACGGTGGAGGACAAGCATCTCAATGGCGGTAATGTATGTCAGGGCGGAGCCTATTTCACACTCGCCGATATCGCTATCGCGGCGGCGATGAACAGTCATGGTACACTGACCTTCGGTATCGAGAACAATATCTCGTTTCTAAAAAGTGCTTTTGCGGGCGACGTGCTCACCGCCGAAGCCAGGGAAATCGTCAACCACCATAAGATACCTTACGTGGAGGCACGCATCACCAACCAGAAAGGTGAACTGCTCTGTATCGTCACCGGACTCGCCTACCGCAAGGACCAACCGATTCTGTTTGACAGTTTGACATAAACGCATATTATTTCCATAAAAATGAATTTTATAAGAAAAGCGTAAAAAAACTATCAAAAAGTTTGGTGTTTCATGGAAAAAGTGTAATTTTGCAAGCAAATAAATAAAAATCAATAGAAATGATTAAGAATTTAAATAATGCATGGTGGTGGCAATTCTCAAGATTAAATAGTCGTGAGTAACGTTGCCGTATGCATATATTAAATTAAAAAGATATCAAAAAGGCCTGCCGTTCTTACGACAGGCTTTTTTTCGTTTAGGGGAATTTCAAAAAAAAACAAGAATATGAGCAAAACTTTTCAAGTGGATGAAAATGGCTATTATGGTGAATTCGGAGGTGCATACATTCCCGAGATTCTATATGCCACAGTGGAGAATCTGAGAAAATCGTATCTTCCTATCCTCGAATCCGAGGAATTCAAAAAGGAGTATTACGCTCTTCTCAAGGATTATGTCGGTCGCCCTTCACCTCTTTATTATGCCAAACGCATGAGTGAGAAATACGGTTGCCGTCTGTATCTCAAACGTGAGGACCTCAATCATACGGGTGCCCACAAGATCAACAACACCATCGGACAGATCCTTCTTGCCAAGAAAATGGGCAAGACCCGTATCATCGCCGAGACCGGTGCCGGTCAGCACGGTGTGGCCACAGCCACGGTCTGTGCACTGATGGATATGCCTTGTGTGGTGTATCAGGGAGCACTGGATGTGCAGCGACAGCACACGAATGTGGAACGGATGAAGATGCTCGGTGCTGAAGTGCGCCCCGTCACATCCGGTAATATGACACTGAAAGACGCCACCAACGAAGCGATACGCGACTGGTGCTGTCACCCTGCCGATACCTTCTACATCATCGGTTCCACGGTAGGTCCCCACCCTTATCCTGACATGGTGGCCCGCCTGCAGAGTATCATATCTAAGGAAATCAAGCAACAACTGCAGGAAAAGATCGGTCGCGACTATCCCGATTATCTGATGGCATGTGTAGGCGGCGGCAGTAATGCGGCTGGTACCATATACCATTATATAGACGACGAACGTGTGAAGATCGTTCTTGCCGAAGCTGGCGGAAAGGGAGCTGACAGCGGACATACGGCCGCCACCATCCATGCCGGACGACTCGGTATCCTACATGGTTCCAAGACATTGGTGATGCAGACACCCGACGGACAGATCATCGAAGCCGAAACGATCTCAGCCGGACTGGATTATCCGGGCATCGGACCGATTCATGCCAATATGGCGCAACAGCACCGTGCCACCGTATTTTCAGTCAACGACGACGAAGCGGTCAGGGCTGCTTATGAACTGACTCGGATGGAAGGTATCATCCCTGCCCTGGAAAGTGCCCATGCCGTCGCCGCTCTGGGTAAGATGAAGTTCAGTCCCGACGATGTGGTTGTCCTCACCGTCAGCGGTCGTGGCGACAAAGATGTGGAAACTTATTTGGCTAACAAGAAAATGGCTGGAGAATATGGAAATTTCTAAATTCAATTACAAGACCGTCTGCCGTCATATTCTGGCAGATCTGTACACCCCGGTCGGTGTGTACATGAAAGTGCGCGACATCTACCCGCAGAGTGCACTGATGGAGAGTTCCGATTATCACGGCGGTGAAAACAGCCGTTCGTTTATCGGCATCAACCCTATCGCGAGTGTGGCTATTAATCACGGGTTCGGCATCTGCACCTTCCCCGACGGCAGCATCGTCAAACATGATGTGAACAGTCAGTACCGCTCCGATCATGTGATCAATGATTTCATTCATCGGTTGAACGTGACCGGCGAGTGCGCCAATTTCTGCGGACTCTATGGTTACACTTCCTTCAATGCTGTGAGATATTTCGAGAATATCGCCGTCAAAGACACGACCATGTCCAAGAACGACGCGCCTGATATGCTTTACATATTATATAAGGACATCATCGTTTTCGACCATTTCAATAACAAGATGACAATTGTCACGCTGATCAGTGACAGCGAAGATGAGAAAGACGGCAGTCGCTGTCTCGACAAGATAGAAAAGGATATGAACAAGGGAAATGTGAAACCTTTCGATTTCCATCCTGTCGGCGATACGACATCGCCGCTGACCGACGAGGAGCATAAGGCGAACATCCGCAAGGGTATCATGCACTGTATGCGCGGTGATGTCTTTCAGATTGTCCTTTCCCGCCGGTTCGTACAGAAATACGAGGGCGATGACTTCAAACTCTATCGGGCGCTGCGTAGCATCAATCCGTCGCCGTATCTGTTTTATTTCGACTTCGGCGGATTCCGCATTTTCGGTTCTTCACCCGAAACCCACTGCCGTATCGAGGGTCACAAGGCTTACATAGACCCCATCGCCGGCACCACCAAACGGACAGGCGACCCGGAGGCTGACCGCCAAGGTGCCGAATATCTGCGTAACGATCCCAAAGAGAATGCCGAACATGTCATGTTGGTCGACCTCGCCCGCAACGACCTGAGCCGCAACTGCCACAACGTGAAGGTCGACTTCTACAAAGACCTGCAGTATTACTCGCATGTCATACATCTTGTCAGTAGGGTAAGCGGTGAACTGGACAAGGGTGCCGACCCCATCAAGGCATTCATCGACACCTTCCCCGCCGGCACCCTTTCGGGAGCACCGAAAGTGAGGGCTATGCAACTCATCAGTGAGTATGAACCGCACAACCGCGGTGCCTACGGCGGCTGTATCGGTTTTATAGGTCTCAACGGCAATCTCAACCAGGCCATCACCATCCGCACCTTCGTCAGTCGTAACGGTGAACTGTGGTTCCAGGCGGGCGGCGGCATTGTCGCCAAGAGCGACGAGGAATACGAGTTACAGGAAGTCAACAACAAATTAGGGGCTTTAAGGAGAGCCATTCTTCTGGCAGAAGATATGTAAGGTCATGAAAATAGTAATCATAGATAATTACGACTCTTTCACATACAATTTGAGTCACCTTGTCAAAGAACTGGGAGCTGATGTGACAGTGTACCGCAATGATCAGTTTGAGATGCCGATGCTTGAAGAGTTTGACAAAATCATACTCAGTCCGGGTCCGGGTATCCCTTCAGAAGCGGGACTGCTGCTTGATGTCATCAAGACTTACGCAGGCAAGAAACCGATACTGGGCGTATGCCTCGGTCATCAGGCCATAGGAGAAGCCTTCGGTGCCCGACTGACCAACCTCAGTGAGGTGTTCCACGGTGTAGCTACCGAAGGTACACAATTGGGCAACGACCCCATTTTCCAAGGTCTGCCCCCACGCATCACCATGGGGCGCTACCACTCATGGGTGGTATCCCGTGACGGTCTGCCCGACTGTCTCGAAGTGACCGCCGAAAGCGACGAGGGTCAGATAATGGGACTGCGCCACAAGGAATACAATATCCACGGCATCCAGTTTCACCCCGAAAGTGTGCTGACACCGAAAGGAAGAACAATCATTCAAAACTTTTTGAAATTATGAACAAATCCGATTACGTAACTCCACCTTATCATATAGGTTTCAAGGCAAAAAAAATATATGGAGAACCAATCAAAGGAGAATTCTTAGATTGCGCTATAGCATACATAGAACCCAATGGCGGCGGTCCGAGACCCAGTCACACACATCAGCATAGTCATTTTTTCATTGTTACCAAAGGGGTCGCGACTATACATATAGGTCAAGAGCTCTTTCGTATAAAGGAAGATGAAGCGATATATGTTGATGGAAAAATAAAACATTCTATATGGAATGAAACTGACAAAGAACTTAAAATGATAGGAATCACAATAAACACAAAAAATTAAAAAATATATGATGAACTCAATGAAATCAATATTGGCACGTGTACTGGCTCAGGATGAACTGACACGTGAAGAGACAAAGGGAATACTGATCGGTATTACCAAGGAAGAATATCCGCAGGAACAGATTGTGGCATTGCTGACGGCACTCCAGATGCGCGGCATCACCGTCGATGAACTGCTCGGTTTCCGTGACGGTATACTCGAAACGGGTGTACCTGTCCCGTTGGACGCACCCAAATATATAGACATCGTTGGAACGGGCGGTGACCAGAAGAACACGTTCAACATCTCCACCTGCGCCTGTTTTGTTGTTGCCGGTGCGGGATACAAAGTGGCAAAACACGGCAACTATGCCGCCACTTCCGTCAGCGGCGCTTCCAATGTGATCGAAGCCCACGGTGTCAAGTTTACAGCCGACCTGGATAAGTTGAACCGTTCCATGGACGAGTGCAACATCGTTTACCTGCATGCCCAACTGTTCGCCAAAGCGATGAAGTTTGTCGGTCCTATCCGCAAAGCATTGCAGTTTCCTACCTGTTTCAACCTCCTCGGTCCTATCGTCAACCCTTCACAACCTAAGTGCCAGTTGCTCGGTGTAGCCAACCTCAACCAGATGCGCCTCTACAATGCCGTCTATCAGAAATTGGGTATCGACTACGGTATCGAGACCAGCATCGACGGTTACGACGAGATATCCCTGACGAGCGACTTCAAGGTAACCACCAACAACTACGAGAAACTGTTCAAGCCTGGTGATATCGGTCTGAACATCGCTGATGCCAAAGACCTCGAAGGAGGAAAGACCAAAGAGGAAGCAGCCAAGATATTCGACAGTGTATTGGAGAACACATCCAAGATAGACCATAAGGAAGTGGTCATCGCCAATGCCGCGTTCGCCATCCAGATTATGGACCAGACGAAGAGCATCGAAGAATGCGTGGCCATCGCCAAAGAGAGTATCGAGAGCGGCGCCGCCCTTCGGACGTTGAATAAATTTATTGCACTCAACTCATAAATCATATCGGGATGAAAGATGTTCTAGAAGAAATCGTGGCGTGGAAACGTATCGAAGTCGACAGATTCAAACAGGTGGTATCCGAACATGACATCCACCGACAGGTTGAACAGATACTGGATCAGAACCAACCGGTCCCGTCTATGAGCGAAGCGCTTACCCTCTCGCCTACCGGCATCATCTCCGAGTTCAAACGCCGTTCGCCTTCCAAAGGATGGATCAAAGAAGACGGTCGACCGGACATCATACCACTCAGTTATCAGCACAACGGTGCCTCGGCCATCAGTATCCTCACCGACGAGAAATACTTCGGCGGCAACGACCGGTTTATCACCGACGCGCGGAAGTCGGGTGTCACGATACCTATTCTTTACAAGAACTTCATCATCGACGAATATCAGATTTTTCAGGCCCGCCACTGCGGTGCGTCGGCGATTCTGCTGATTGCTGCCGATCTGAAAAAGACCGAATGCCGGTCGCTCATGCACACGGCACACCAGTTGGGCATGGAAGTGCTTCTGGAGATGCATTCCGAGGAAGAACTGGAGTATGCCTCCCTCGAACCGGACATGTATGGTATCAACAACCGCAATCTGGGCACCTTCGTCACCGACATTCAGAATTCTTTCCGTCTGTCGTCACTGTTGCCCGCCGATGCCTGCAAAGTGAGCGAAAGCGGAATCAGTCATCCCGACAGCGTGAAGCAGTTGAAGTCGGCAGGTTTCAACGGTTTCCTCATCGGCGAAAACTTCATGAAGACCGATGACCCCGGGGCAGCACTCAATGATTTTATCACCCTAATACAACACTAAGATGATTATAAAAGTATGTGGAATGCGCGACAGCGCGAATATCAAGGAAGTCGTCCAGCTCGGTGTCGACTGGATCGGCATGATTTTCTACCCCAAGTCAAGCAGGTATGTCACGATGGTTCCGTCACTGTCAGGACTGTTGCCCGACCGGGCGACGGCAGACGACCGCATCGCCCCCCGCACACAGCGTTCTTTTCAGAAAGTGGGTGTTTTCGTCGACGACACGCCACAGAACATCATTACCCGTGTCGTCAATTACGATCTGGATATCATCCAGTTGCATGGCAGTGAGACACCTACCCTGATACGCAACCTGCGCCGGACAATCGACCCCGATATTCGTCCCGGCATCCGCATCATCAAGGCCATCAGCGTCAACAAACCCGAAGATATCGACGGTTACAAAACTTATGCGGATGATGTCGACTATTTTCTGTTCGACACCCAATGTCCGACCGTAGGTGGCAGTGGCAGACATTTCGACTGGGATATGCTGCAGCGGTACGACGGCGACAAACCTTTCATCCTCAGCGGAGGCATCGGTCCCAAAGATGCCGGATACGTAAAAAGTTTTCATCATCCCCGGTGTGCAGGCATCGACCTGAATTCCAAATTCGAAACGTCCCCGGCATTCAAGGATGTGGAGGCGCTGAAAAAATTTATAACAGAAATAAAAAAATAAACGATATGAATAAGATTAATAAACTATTTGCAGAAAGAGGAAACGAGAAGTTCCTGTCACTCTATTTCTGCGCCGGAACGCCCACACTCGACGGCACAGTAGACGTTATCCGTACCATGGAGCGCCGCGGCATTAAGATGGTCGAGGTAGGTGTTCCCTTTTCCGACCCTATGGCCGACGGTCCTGTCATCCAGAGTGCCGCCACCAAAGCGCTCCGCAACGGTATCACCCTGAAGAAGATTTTCGGTCAACTGAAGACCATCAAGGAAGAAGTGAAGATACCGCTCATTCTCATGGGTTATCTCAACGTCATCATGCAGTATGGCATCGAAGAGTTCTGTAAGAGTTGTGTGGATTCAGGTGTATCGGGAGCCATCATCCCCGACCTCCCTTTCAAGGATTATCAGGAGACCGTAAAACCGATTGCCGACCGGTATGATATCCGCATCATCATGCTCATCACCCCCGAGACATCCGAGGAGCGCATCCACTTCATCGATGACAACACAGACGGTTTCATCTATATGGTATCGTCGGCGGCCATCACGGGAGCCCAGAAGAGTTTTGATGAAGCCAAACAGGAATATTTCCATCGTATCAACGCCATGAACCTGAAACATCCGCGCATGATCGGTTTTGGAATATCCAACAAACAGACGTTGGAGAGCGCTCAGAACAATGCCGCAGGCGCCATTATCGGAAGTAAGTTTGTCACCCTGCTCGAAGAGAGCAAAGATGCAGATGAAGCGCTCGATAAACTGTTCGACGCACTGAAGCGATAACGTCCCGGGGTCAGATATGGATGGTCTCTATGCCACCGTAATCCGTCAGGTGTCTGAAACAGTCGGTTTCCGAAAACAGTTTTCCGTAAATGCCGGCACATATCAGTACACCGCCGTGGGCGAATATCGCCACACGCCGGTACGGTTTACTTTTCAGGTCATCCAGAAAATCCGCCACGCGCGCATATAATATCGGGAAACTTTCCCCGTTGGTGGCTGTCAGGTGCATGTAGTCTTTGTACCACATCTGCAGGGCATCGTCCTTGATCTCGTCATACTTCTGCATCTCCCAGTCACCCATATTCATCTCTTTCAACCGTTCGTCCCTTTCCGCATCCGCATAACCGCAGTAGGCTGCCAACCGGGTAGCCCGTGAAAGGGGCGACGAGTATACTTGGTCGAAGTCGGTGCCCAACTTCTCCAGATTCTCTTTGGTCCTGGCGGCCTCTTCTTCGAACGATGCAGCCAGAGGCACATCGCTCCATCCGTAACAGGTTCCCTTGGGTACGCCCGTCCTTGTATGTCTTATCAATACTACTTCCATGGTATGTCAATGTTTTGATTCATGTACAGTAGCACCACCACCGTCATATAGAAAGTCAGTTCTATCAACAGGAACAGGGCTCCGCAGCAGTCGCCCGTATAACCGCGCAACTTCCGCCATATCATCAGATACAGGAAGTACATCACCAGACACGGCGCGAACACGATCCATTGCCAGTTGACCAGCACAAACGACGGGAACATATACGTCAGGAGCGCACACGGCAGCATTCCCTGTACGGCCAGTCCTATCCCCGCCCTGATATTGATGTTGCGGTACACCACCTTGGCTTTCGATTCCTCTTCTATCCGGGCATAAGGCATCATCATAATGATCTGTCCCGCCACCATCTTGGCAAACGGGTCTGCGGCGATGATGACAAAAGCAGCCATCCTGACGGGCATATATGAGAGAGAAAAATACAACAGCAGTCCGTACATCACGATGCCGATGACACCGTACGTACCGATGCGCGAATCTTTCATGATGTCGAGTATACGTTGCCGGTCGTTACCACCGCCGCCGAACCCGTCGAAGAAGTCGGTCAGACCGTCCTCGTGCAGAGCCCCCGTGACGAGCAGTCGCGAAGCGATGGCGAGCAGTACCGCGATGGAATGCGGGAACACCATACTGGAGAAATACAGTACGGCGGCCATGATTCCACCTGTCAACCAACCCGCAAGCGGCCAATGTTCCACCACCGTCCGGAAACATTCCTTCGGCGGTTGATGCAGTCGCCAGAAAGGCAGTCGCGTGAAGAAGATCAGCGCCGCCCAGATATTGTCATACCATTTAGAAGTACTTAGTGATATTCGCATTTTCAAAGTTGTTCATTTCGTTCATCATCCTCACGGCACTGTCCAGTATCGGGAAAGCACACAGGGCACCGGTACCCTCTCCCAGTCTCAGACCGAGGTTCAGCAACGGTTCGGCATGCATCAGTTCGAGCATCTTCCGATGTCCCGGTTCGTCACCGCAATGACCGAACACGGCATAATCGAGGACCGACGGATACAGTCGACTGGCGGCCAGCATACAGGCGCTCATGATATATCCGTCCACTAATATAATAAGGTGTAACTCGGCAGCCCGGAGCATGGCCCCGATGGCGGCGACCATCTCGAAACCGCCGAAGTATTTGATCACAGTTTCGGTATCAGCCTGAGGATACTTCTCCCTGAAGCGGTCCAGAGCCTTTCCCAGCACCTCTTTTTTATGCGCGATACCCCGATCGTCGAGTCCCGCACCGGCACCGATGCATTCATCGAGCGGAATATTACCGAACACACTCATCCAGACACTCGACGGAGAAGTATTGGCGATACCCATCTCACCGATACTCAGCACATCACAACCCTCGTTGAAACAATCGTCAACCATTGACGTACCGATATTGATCGCCTTCGAATACTGTTCTGCGGTCATCGCCGGTCCCGTCAGGAAATCTGCGGTTCCCCGGGCTATCTTACGGTTGATGATATCAGGGTATGCCGACAGGTCATGGTCCACGCCCACATCCACGATGGACAGTTTAAAACCATGCTGTCGGCAAAACATATTCACCCCGCCGCCGCCTTTTGTGAAGTTGATCATCTGTTGCCAGGTGATTTCCCTTGGCGACACACTCACGCCCTCCTTCTCGATGCCATGGTCGGCACCGAACAGAAGATGGCACGGATGATGCAGTGTCGGTTGCTGTTTCTGTTCTATCAGACAAATCTGCAAGGCAAGACTCTCCAGCCTTCCCAACGAACCTTTCGGTTTGTTCAAGTCGTCTATTTTCTCCCGAATGGCATCTCTCCATGTCGCATCAGGACTTTTAATTCTAAACTTTTTCATAAGATATCATTTTAACTATACATGTATTTCATTTCATTTGATCTTCACAGGTATACCGCTCACCATCAGCAGCACCTCGTCCGCCTTGCCGGCCACATATTGGTTCATCCATCCCTCCAAATCTGTAAACCGCCGCTGTATCAGATTATCGCTCACGCCGCCGCTCCCTATCTCGTTGGTCACGAATATGAAGGTGGCATCCTGAGAGGTGAACGCGTCGAATTCTTTCTTGATGGCTGTCAGCGCCTCATCCACCGTCGGCTGGTTCCATTCCGCATCATTACGGTTGAAGAAAAAATTGGTACACCATAATGTAATACAGTCTATCACCACCACCTTCCCCCGCAAATCATGCCGACTCAGATATTTCTCTTCCTCTATATTCGTCCAGTTGGTACCGCGCCGCTGTTGGTGAATCAATACCCTCTGTCTGAATTCTTCATCCCAGATATGTGCTGTAGCGAGATATACAGGATTCGGATTCAACCTCAGAGCCAGTTGTTCGGCATAAGAACTTTTCCCTGATCTTTGACCGCCTGTAATAAGAATTACTCTTTTCATAAATGCAAATTTACTAAAAAAGCATTGTCTGCACTAAAAATGGGGTTATTATAAAGAATTTTTAATATAAAAGGCGAGAAAAATGTTCTATAACATAACATTTATTCAAAAAACTTTGGTCGTTTCAGAGTTTTTTTATTACTTTGCACCCCGATTAGAGATAACATTTATTAATAACTAATTAAATTTGGAAAGAAATGAAAAAGTTTGTTTTATTTATTGCTGCAATTGCAATGACAGCTTCAGTTTCAGCTCAGACTGTTACAGAAAGCAAAACATTTGATAACTTCTACATCGGCATTAACGGTGGACTAGCTACACAGACTACTCACAGTTCTTGGATGAAAAACTTACGTACAAATGCAGGTATCCGCATTGGTCGTAACTTTACTCCTGTATTTGGTCTTGCTCTTGAAAGTAATGTATACTTCAACAACAAACCTTTAGCTTTAACAGGTACATTCGTTAACTCAATGATTTCATCAGTTCTCGGAACTGTCAACCTGAGCAATTGGTTTGGTGGTTACAAAGGTGAGCCACGCGCATTCGAAGTAACTGCCGTTTACGGTTTTGGATGGGCTCACATGTTCGGTAACAAGAACAACTACGAAGGAAATACAGGTGCTTTCCCAAAGAACATCAATGCTATGACATCTAAGGCTGGTATCGACTTCGCATACAACTTTGGTAAATCAAAAGCATGGCAGGTTTATGTTGAGCCATCTATCAACTATTTCCTGAACGGTAATGGTTATGAGGGCATCCAGTACAACATCAACAAATCTTTCGTTCAGTTGAACGCAGGTGTCGTTTACAAGTTCAAGAACTCTAACGGTACTCACAACTTCACAATCGCTACACTTCGCGACCAGGCTGAAATCGATGGTCTGAACGCTAAGATCAACGATCTTCGCAACGCTAACTCTGACAAAGACGCTCAGCTGTCTGCTAAAGACAAGACTATTGCAGATCTTCAGAACCAGCTCAACGAGTGCATGAACAAGCCAGCTCCTAAGACAGCTGTTGCCAACCTGCAACCTACAGTCATCTTCCGTCAAGGTAAGAGCGTTATCGATCCTGCACAGTATGCTAGTGTTTCTATGATCGCCAACTATCTGAAAGCTCACAAAGATGCTAAAGTAAAGGTTAGCGGTTATGCTTCACCAGAGGGTTCTAAGGAAATCAATCAGAAACTTTCTGAGGCTCGTGCTGCTGTCGTTAAAGACGCTCTTGTTAAGAAATACAAGATTGCTGCAGACCGTATCTCAACAGAAGGTCTTGGTGCAACAGACAAATTGTTCGACGAAGTTGAGTTCAACCGTGTTGCAACTTTCAACGACGAAACAAAATAATCTGAGATTATTTAAGTAATCAAAATATAAAAATCCCCGTCATTTATTTGTAATGACGGGGATTTTTTTGTAATTTTGCATCCATAATGTATAATTAAATAAAATACTATATGGAATTACCCGATTTTATGTCTTATGCCAGTAAGTTTACTGCGAATGGATTTATCGACAAAATAGCGAAGATAGCGAAGATGGCAGGTGCCAAGTTAGTTTATGCCGCCCTAATCCTGTTCTATACGTTGCAGAGCAACCAGGTATCCACAAAAGACAAAGCGATCATCATTGCCGCATTGGGTTTCCTGATCAGTCCTATCGATGCCATTCCTGATGCCATTCCTATCGTCGGACTTACCGACGACCTCGCCGTCCTTGTTTATGTACTGAAGAAGGTATGGGGAGATGTATCCGAGGATGTCAAGGAAAAGGCAAAATCCAAACTGTCCAAATGGTTTGATGAGGATGAAATGAAGGAGATTGATGATCTTTTCAAATAAAGATACATTTTGTTCTTCTTCAATTCATGACCAGTAAGATACAATCCCCGTCGTGCGAGAAAATTTGCCTTGAAGGTAGGGTGCTCAAAACTTTCTATTAAATGCGCTTAAAATATTCATCATTATTTTCAACCTGTTGATATTTAACATTTTACGTTATTAAATACGTCCAAAAAAGCTTGCGTATGTCGCGTTTTTTCGCTATCTTTGTAGAGTAAAAGAAACTTCATTTATATATAGAAACAAACAAAGATACCGAACTTGAAAAGCTTAGAAAAGCATTGGAAAAGTCAAGAAAAAGTGAGAAATCCCTAAAAGGTAAACTGAAAAGGGCGCAGGCCAAAGGAAAGGAGTCAAGCTCCAAAGGTCTCAAAAAAAAACTTCTTGCGAAAAAGGACCTGATTGGTCAGATTTTGAATCCTTCAGAGAAGCAATTGAAAGAGCTCTCGGAAAAGTGCCCAGACATAGATTTTCAGAGCTTGTTACAAGACTTGCTGTCTTAATGCGCAACCGTCTGCAGTGCGGGAGCCGATCCATTAAAAAGATTCAGGATATTATCAACGAGGTGTTTGAAGGTATTCTCGGGAAAATCCCGTGTCCGAATTCTATTGATAATTGGATGCGTAAATGTGGGCTGGACACTTATGAAAGGAGTACTTCAGAACTGTCTGATAAGGCTTATGCTCAGATCGTTGACGAAAGCATGATGATAGGCGGCAACAAACTCGTACTGACGCTTGCCGCACCGGCCTTGCACTTGGGACGTCCGCTTACCCATTCCGATGTATCGGTGATTGGCATTGATGCCGCAAAGTCATTCAACTCCGCGATGATATCCGACATTCTCAAGGATTCGGCCCAAAAGGTCGGTCATCCGCCTGTCTATGTCATGAGTGACAATGCCCCTTTTATGCTGAAAGGTATCAGGGATGCAAAATTCAGGATGCATGCGGACATCACCCATACATTAGGGCTGTTTTTGGAAAAGACGTATAAGGAATACGACGATTTCGTCGACTTCACCACACGGATTGCTCAGACATCCCGTAAGTACAACCAGCAAAGCGTGGGGTATCTTCTGCCGCCCAAACTGCGTACTATTGCCAGATTCATCAATTTCGACAACTGGGTGAGATGGAGTGCAAAGATGCTTCGTATATATCAGACCTTCAACAAGGAAGAGAGGCAAATATTCGCCTTTGTACCTCACTACGCATCTCTTATAGAGGAACTGGATGAGGTGATGGCATGCATAAGGTTTATCGAGACGGAATGCAAAAGTCACGGACTTTCAAAGAAGACGACAGCACGTTGTATGGAAAGAGTCGGCGGGACACTCATGACAGGAAATGAGCGTATGAGGAATTTAGGTTTGAGAATCAGGAATTTCTTGTCGCACGAGGTGTCATGGATTGGTGACGACATTCACAACAATTCGACGGATATCATCGAATCCACCTTTGGTGTGCTCAAGGCGAGAAAATCCCCCAACAAACTCTACGGAGTTACATCTTTTGTCCTGTTTATGCCCATTTTAGGGAAAATGGACGGGATTAAAAATGCCCAAAATATCAAGAAAAGTCTGGTTCATGTGAGAATGCGCAATATCAAGGAATGGGAACAACAGAAACTACCACCAAGCCTCGTCTCCAAAAGAAGAAATCGTCTAGCACTTGCAATGTGATTTTCAAACTTATTTTTTAGAAAGTTTTGAGCACCCTACCTTTAAGGAAAAATAAATATCATTCAAGGCAAATTTATTTTGACGGTGCGCAATTTTTCTTGCACGACGGTAAATTATATAATAAAGTTCCTAAATCATCAACACTATCTTCGTTGGGATATTTTCATCTAACAAATAAAAAAGCGTAGGCATTGAATTTCAATACTTACGCTTTAACTTGTGAGGTACCTGGCAGAGTCGAACTGCCCTGCACGGTTTTGCAGACCGTTACCTAACCGATCGGCCAAGGTACCATTTGCTTTGCAGGCGCAACCATTTCTGATTGCGACTGCAAAGGTAATGCTTTTATTTTATTCTCACAAATTTTTCATTGTTTTTTATTGAAACAGGCTGGCTTTTTGCTGCCTTCCTTCCTTTTCTTCAGCAATTGGTCGTGGATGGCGCAGCCGGCACAACCGTAACAGGGGTCGCCTGCGGCACGCAACGCTTTGTATATCCTGTAACCGGCATAAGACAATGCCAATACGATGATGATGACTACTGCTACTATCTGTGCCATATTCATTTCTTATTTTTAATGATCAATACACGTACACTGTATGGAGGGAGTGAAACCATATATTTACCTTCTCCAAAAGGATATACGCCTTTTACTTTCTTCTCTTTCGTGTCTCTGGGACTGCCTTCATATCCTACATATTCCACGTTTCCGCCCATCTCCATTCCCTCTATATTCAAATCGGTACTTACCGGGAGGGCATTAACCAATCGTATATAACGGCAGCCTGTCTTGCTGTCTGTCACCACACTGGCTGACAATCTGTGGGCCACGATGCTGTCGGCCTTGATGACTGATGACAGATAGGTGTCGCCCGAATAGACGGAGAACAGGCGTTGCGTCTCATAACTGGGGGATGTACGGATGCTGGTGTTGTCGAAGTAGATCATGTCGGGATGCCAGTTCTGATGCTTGTCTTTAGACAATAAAGGGGCATAAGAGGTCATCGCCACGACATCCGCGTTACGTTCTACATGACAGAGATGCATGGCCTCTGCCAACGCCGCTTCCACATTACTGGCTTTCGGACGGGAATTGGCGGCATATTCTCCCAGATATACCTTCGGTCCCTGACGGTCGTAACCGTCGTAATAGTCCTGGTGATTCATAAACCATCCGGTACTCTCATAGTAATGTTCGTCTACCATATCTATCAGCGACTTGTTTTCCTTGGCAAACTTCCATCCTTCGATGTAGTCGGATGACGGATAATGGAACGGACCTACGGTGCCGCATACTTTAATCTCGGGATATCGGGCCTTGATGGCCTTGACGATCATCAGGAAACGCTGTTCGAACACGGTAGATATGATATCTTCATTGCCTATGCCTATATATTTAAGGTGGAACGGCGCCGGATGACCGGCATCGGCTCTCATCTTTGCCCACTTGCTGGTAGCGGGATTGCCATTGGCCCATTCTATCATATTCAGTATCTCCTGACAATAGGCGGGCATCTCCGCCATCGGGATACCTCCTTGCTGTCCTCCGAAACCATCTTTGTCGGCTCCTGAATTCTGACATGGTACCCCTGCCGCCAAAACGGGCAACGGTTCTGCTCCCATGTCTTCACAAAACTGGAAATATTCGTAGAATCCCAGACCTCGGGTCTGATGATAATTCCATATATTGCTGTCGGGTTTACGGTCGTAGAGTTCTCCTACGGTATGGTTCCAATGATATATATTGTCTATCCCATCTCCATGACTCATACATCCTCCGGGGAATCTGACAAACTTGGGATGAAGGGCGGCTATCGTTTCGGCCAGGTCTTTACGCAGACCGTTTTTCCTGCCGCAATAGGTGTCTTCGGGGAAGAGGCTGATCATGTCTACCGCCGCCTTGCCTTTCTTCATAGCCACGACCTTCAGACGGGCGTCGCTGACGGTAGATGCGGGTACGAGTGTCACCGCATATCTGGTCCACGACGCGCCTTGGGTCTTGATGGTAGACTGCGCCAGTGGTTTTCCGTCGCCGCCTACCAACGATACGGTAAACGTTTTCTTCTTGGTATCTATATTGCGTGCATAGAAACTGAAGTCGTACTTCGCTCCTTGTCTGACGGCTATCCCGTCCCACCCATCATTATAGAGCGTGTCGGCGGACAAGACTGCATAATGGGGATTGTTCCCGCTCAACGGTTGACTGTCGTCGATCAATATCGGCTGCGAAGATGTCCAGGCTGTCGTGGCATTCCATCCTTGATGGTCTTTGGCTGTGTACTCGAAATCCCTGTTCTGCACCATCTCGGCATAGAGTCCGCCGTCGGCGGCATAACTGATGTCCTCGAAGAAGACACCAATCAACTTATCACTGATCGCTTTCTTGTCGGACGGGGTGATGGCAAGGGTAGCCTCCACCGATTTGCTGCCTTCTTTGCCTAACAACTGCATCAATCTTTCCTGATCTTCTGTCATCACCTCATTGTTGGCTGCCGACTCTTTCATCCGGGCATCAAAATAATGCAAAATATTGTCCAGTTCGGTCTTGGATATCGTAAACGACTGTCCGGCAAACGGTCTGCCGCCCACCTTGACGGTATCGGTCTTCACCGCCGGCACCGTCTCCTGATAGACATCGTCGGGTGTGAAAGATCTGAAATCCTGTGACGCGCCTACATATCTCCACTGATGATCTTTTGTAGCGAATATCACTCTGAGGGAATCGCCGCAGGTGATGATCATGGGATTCAGACAGCCCTTGACTGATACTCTGGGATAATCCTGCGGACGCCAGGTAACCAGGTCGGCACTGTAAGCGGCGGCAAAACATGGGGCGTAATCGTTCAACTGCCATACGGCACGCCATGTGTGATCGGCGGCACGCATGACAAAAGGCGAGTACATCCGTTTCTCACTGCCCCACCTTGAATAATCGGAGGCACATAACTGTCCTACATCCGTCCATTGTCCGTCGGGCGACATATATGCCAGGTGTAATCCGGCTTTATCATTGGGTGCATAGATGAAAACTTTCTTCTGGAGCGTACCTGCCATTGCAACAGTCACAACGGTGGAAATCAACATGCAACTAAATATCTTCTTCATGTTATTAAGTGTTATATATACAATATTTCTGCAAATATACAAAAAAAGGCAGATATCACAACCATATCTGCCTTTATCTTATAATAAAAAAAATTAATTACATCTTGGTGATGATCTTCTTTCCTTCTTTCAGCGCTTCCATATTCAACGGAATCAACGAATGATGACGCTCGGGCAATGTCTTAAACAGGGCCTTCTCTACACCGTCGTCGGTGATAACAGGACATACGCCGAGGAATCCTCCCAGAACAATCATATTGAATACTTTTCCGTTCTTCATCTCTGCCGCCTTGTCCATGGCGTCGATGCGATAAACGGTAATATCCTTGCGTGTGGGCGGATTGATAATGCCGTAGCCGTCGTAAATTAGGATGCCGCCGGGTTTGATTTTCGGTTCAAACTTATCCATTGAAGGTTGATTCAATACGATGGCGATGTCATACTTACTGAGGATGGGAGAAGATATACGGTCGTCGCTCACAATGACGGTAACGTTGGCGGTACCGCCACGCTGCTCAGGTCCGTAAGCAGGCATCCATGTCACCTCCTTGTCTTCCATCAATCCGGAATATGCCAGTATCTTACCCATAGACAAGACACCCTGTCCTCCAAAACCTGAAATTATAATTTCCTTTTTCATTTTATTGTGTCTTTTAAGTCACCCTTGGGGTAGAATTTAAACATGTTCTCTTCCATCCATTCGTTCGCTTTCTGTGGGGAGAGCTTCCAACCGCTGCTGCAGGTGGAAACGATCTCTACAAGACTGCTTCCCTTGCCTGCCATAGATGCCTCGAAGGCTTTGCGGATGGCTTTCTTGGCTCCGCGGATAGCGGCTACTGTCTCAACACTCTGACGGGTAACATAACATGTTCCCTCCAATGTGGCTGCTATTTCGGTAATTTTAAGAGGATATCCGTGAAGTTCGGGTACACGGCCGTAAGGACATGTACTTGTCTTCTGACCCATCAGTGTGGTAGGTGCCATCTGTCCACCCGTCATACCATAAATGGCATTGTTGATGAAGATGATAACGATATTCTCACCGCGGTTGAGGGCATGTATCGTTTCGCATGCTCCGATACAAGCGAGGTCGCCGTCGCCCTGATAGGTGAACACCAGACGGTCGTTCCACATCCGCTTGATGGCGGTGGCAAGTGCTGGAGCACGACCGTGAGCGGCTTCCTGCCAGTCGATATCAAGATAACGGTACGCAAACACAGCGCATCCTACAGGACAAATACCGACAGCCTTATCTTCCATACCCATTTCCTCTATAACCTCGGCAACGAGCTTGTGCACTACACCGTGGGAACATCCCGGGCAGTAATGCATTGGAACATCATTCATCAGTGTCGGTTTCTGATATACCAGATTCTCTGGAGATATTATATCATTTTCCATTACTTAATCAGTTTTGATTTTAAAGCCTCTACTATCTCATCGGGTTCGGGGACGATACCGCCCAGACGGCCGAAGTATTCTACCGGTATGGCACCGTTCACAGCCAGACGTACATCCTGTACCATCTGTCCTGCGTTGATCTCGGAAACAAGGATTCCCTTCTTCCCTTTCATGATATGCTGTATTTCCTTTGTCGGGAAAGGCCATAACGTAATGGGGCGGAACAGTCCTACCTTGATGCCTTGTTCGCGTGCCATCTCGATGGCTTTCTCTGCCAGACGGGCTGCACTACCGAATGATATGATGATATACTCGGCATCTTCGCAATGCTGTGTTTCATATCTTACCTCGGTATCTCTGATCTTCTGGTATTTCTCCTGCAACTTGATATTACGCTCTTCCATCACCTCCGGTTTCAGTTCCAATGAGGTAAGAATATTCGGTTGACGGTCTTTCGTACGACCGATTGTTGCCCATGGACATTCCTTGCGTATCTGTTCTTCGGTGCGACGTGGTTTGAAAGGAGGCAGCACCACCTTTTCCATCATCTGACCGATAACACCGTCGCTGAGAATCATAGCGGGATTGCGATATTTGAAGGCCAGGGTAAAGGCGAGATCGACAAAGTCGGCCATCTCCTGTACGGAAGCAGGGGCGAGGACAATCGTATTATAGTCGCCGTTACCACCACCACGGGTAGCCTGGAAATAGTCGCTCTGAGACGGTTGAATAGTTCCGAGACCGGGACCACCGCGCTGTACGTTGATGACGACGCCAGGTATCTCGGCACCTGCCATATAGGCAATGCCCTCTTGCATCAGAGCCACGCCTGGACTGGATGATGTAGTGAAGGTGCGTTTTCCGGCACCCGCTCCACCATAGACCATGTTAATAGACGCCACTTCACTCTCCGCCTGAAGTACGACCATACCTGTCGTTTCCCAAGGTTTCAGGAGAGACAACGTCTCGATAATCTCACTCTGCGGAGTAATAGGATATCCGAAGAATCCGTCAGCGCCGCAGCGAATGGCAGCATGAGCAATAGCTTCATTGCCTTTCATTAATGTTACTTCCTGTTCTGCCATTGCATTACTCCTCCATCTTTTTACGGTATACGGCAATGCATCCGTCAGGGCAGACAATAGCGCATGACGAACAACCGACACATGCTTCTTGTCTTACGGCCTCAACGTATGGATAGCCATGTACATTGACCTTTTTTGCAGCTAGCGCAATTACATTCTGTGGACAAGCGTCGACGCATAGCGAACAACCCTTGCAACGGTCTGTATTGACGACAATAGCTCCTTTAATTTTACTCATTGTAATTAATTTTCGTTTTCCACTGGAAACCTTATCTGGTTTTTTATGGGTTATACATGTCTTTATTGTAATAGTTCAATATATCTTCTAGCATTTTCTTGGCTTCACAGGCGGGACTATCCGGATCCAGAGCGATGGCTTCCATATAGTTGTTGAGAGCTTCCTGCCAGTTGCCTTGCTTACGAAACTCGTTACCTCTCTTGTAAAACTCCTCTGCTGTCATTATCTGTAGTATTCTTTCTTACCTGCCGCCAGGGTGTTCTTCATCAGCGAACAGATGGTCATCGGTCCTACTCCACCAGGTACCGGTGTGATAAACGAACACTTGGGTGACACCTCGTCAAACTTGACATCTCCGTTGAGACGGAATCCGCTCTTACGGGTGGCATCGGGCACACGGGTTGTACCAACATCTACCAACACGGCACCGTCTTTGACCATATCGGCTGTGACGAAGTCGGGACGGCCGATGGCTGCTATAATGATATCTGCCTCACGGCATTCCTGCTTCAATGTCTTGGAATGACTGTGGCAGACTGTTACCGTAGCGTCGCCGAAATTCTTCTGCATCATCAGTTGTGCCATCGGTTTACCGACGATATTGCTTCTGCCGAGAATGACACATTTCTTACCTGATGTCTCGATGTTGTATCTGCGCAGCAGGGTGATGATACCGAGCGGTGTGGCTGATATGAAACAGGGAAGACCGATAGCCATGCGACCAACGTTGATGGGATGGAATCCGTCGACATCCTTGCGGTAATCGATAGCCATAATCACTTTCTGCTCGTCGATATGCTGAGGTAACGGCAGTTGAACGATGAAACCGTCTACATCGTCATCCTCATTCAGTTCCTTTACCTTGTCAAGCAGTTCGGCTTCGGTAACATCTTCCTCAAAACGGATGAGTGTCGATTTGAATCCACATGTCTCACAGGCAATGACCTTGTTCTTGACATACGTTTCACTACCACCATCATGACCTACGAGAATCGCTGCCAAATGGGGACGTTTACCTCCCGCAGCAATGATCTGTTTAACTTCCTCGGCGATTTCTTCTTTAATTTTGGCTGCCGTAGCCTTACCGTCTATCAGTTGCATTGTATCGTGTTTATATGTTTACATTCCTGGCATTCCACCCTTCATTCCTTTCATCGCACCCATCATCTGACTCATCTTGTTGCCCGTCATCATCTTCATCATCTTACGGGTCTGGTCAAACTGCTTCAGCAATTTGTTCACCTCCTGGACGTTGGTACCGGAACCTTTGGCGATACGGTTGCGACGACTGGTGTTCAGCAGTTCGGGGTTGGTGCGCTCTTTGGGAGTCATACTCTGTATGATGGCTTCGATCCCCTTGAAGGCGTCATTGTCTATATCGACATCCTTGATTGCCTTACCTACACCCGGTATCATTCCGGCCAAATCTTTCAGATTACCCATCTTCTTGATCTGCTGTATCTGGTTGAGGAAATCATTGAAGTCGAACTTGTTCTTCTGAATCTTCTTCTGCAGTCGACGGGCTTCTTCCTCGTCAAACTGCTCCTGTGCCCGTTCTACGAGTGATACGATATCACCCATACCGAGAATACGGTCGGCCATACGGTCGGGATGGAATACATCTATTGCCTCCATCTTCTCACCGGTACCGACAAACTTGATCGGTTTGGAAACCACCGTACGGATACTCAGGGCCGCACCGCCACGGGTATCACCATCCAGTTTGGTAAGGATGACACCATCAAAATCGAGTCGGTCGTTGAATTCCTTGGCTGTATTGACGGCATCCTGACCGGTCATCGAGTCGACGACAAATAAGGTCTCGTCGGGATTCAGCGCTTTTTTCAGATTGGAGATCTCGTTCATCATCTCCTCATCGACAGCCAGACGACCTGCGGTATCGACGATAACCACATCATTGTTCTGCGCCTTGGCCTGACGGATGGCATTCTGAGCGATCTCCACAACATCCTTATTGCCTTCTTCGGTATATACAGGTACTTCTACCTGCGCGCCGACGACCTTCAACTGTTCGATAGCGGCAGGACGGTATACGTCGCAGGCTACGAGCAGGGGATGCTTATGCTGTTTGTTCTTAAGCAAATTTGCCAGTTTACCGGAAAATGTTGTTTTACCGGAACCCTGAAGACCTGACATCAAGATAACGGAAGGACGCCCTTCGAGCTGCAGTTCACTGGCTGTGCCACCCATCAGTTCTGCCAGTTCATCGTGAACAATCTTCACCATCAACTGACCCGGTTTGACGGCTGTGAGGACGTTCTGTCCCATCGCCTTCTGCTTTACTGTATCCGTAAATGTCTTGGCAACTTTGTAGTTGACATCGGCATCGAGCAAAGCTCTGCGCACGTCTTTTAAAGTTTCAGCAACATTGATTTCGGTGATTTTCCCTTCACCCTTGAGAATTTTGAATGAGCGGTCTAACCTATCGCTTAAATTTTCAAACATAATATTCTAACTTGTCGTATTATTCTTTTATTAAGTCACTTTTAAAATGACTGCAAAGATACTTAAATTAATACAAAAAATAGAATAAAAACTTCGTATTTAATGTATTTTAAAAGAGTTACACCGGAAAGTGCTCATAACGTTTTTAATTGTGCTATAAATTCCCAGTCTTTCTGTCCGCTATATACATTCCCGACAGGATAAGCAGGGTGCCGATCATGAAATAGACCGTGATCTTTTCGTCTAATACGATCCATGCGAAGATGATGGTGGTGATAGGATTGAAATAGATCCAGTTGCTCGCCCTCACTACGCCCAACTTGTTCAGGCACCATGTCCAGGAGAGATAGCACACCATCGACGCAAGGCAGCCCAGGAAGAGAAGATTGCTCAACACATCAGGGCGCATCAACAACTGCAACGGCGGGAATCCCGGTCGGAACAGGTAATAGGGAAGTATGGTGAGCAGACCGTAGAAGAACACCTTACGTGTGATAAATGACGATGAATAGCGGTCGGACACTTTCTTCATCAGTACAGAATAGAAAGCCCAACTCAGACAGGCTCCGAAGGCCAGGGTGTCGCCCAACGGCGACAGATGCAATACGAAATGACCGTTGAGGACAACCGTCGCCATACCTGCCAGACATAACACGGACCCGATGATCTGCATCCGTCGGAAATACTCGCTCTTATATATCAGAGAGATGAGTATCGCCGCCACCAATGGACATGAACATACGATCAGTGAAACATTGGTGGCGGTGGAAAGTCCGAGTGCCGTATTCTCCGTCAGAAAATACATGGAACCGCCGGTGACGCCCAATGCCACGAACAACAGTTCATCGCGGACCGTCTCCGACCATATTTTCTTATGAAACATCGCAAGCATCAATATGTACGCGATGGCGAACCGTAAGGTGAATATCTGTGCGGGCGAGAGTCCGTTGGATATCAGCACCTTACTTGCCACGTAGGTGGTTCCCCATATCGATACGGTGAGAAAGGCTACGAAATGGTATAACAGATGACGGTCATTCACCATACACTATTTCTTCTCGATGATGATATCGTCTTTGACGTTCTTGCGTATCTTCGTAAGATACGACTTCATACCTGCCGCATCCTTATTGTCGATAATCTGAAGAAGTTCCTTGAGTTCCTTTCTGATCTGTTCCACCTGTCCCGATGTATAAGGGTTGAAGAGGATTTCCTGTAACAGATAGTCGTCTTCGTTGAGTACGCCCTCGGCGATACGCATGTGACGCTTGAACGTGGTACCCGGCGCATCCTGATGTTTCATCACGGCGGCGAAAACGAAAGTGCTCACAAACGGGATACTCAGAGAGTAAGCCACCGTCTGGTCGTGCTCGTCGAAGGTATATTCGTAGATGTTCAGGCCCAACTTGGAATACAGGTCTTTGAAGAATATACGGCCCATGTAGTCGCCTTCGGTGATAATGATGGCATTCTCCTCGCTCAACTGGTTCAGATTGGCGAATGTAGGACCGAACATCGGGTGGGTGGAAACATACCGGTGACCGCTCTTCTCATAGAAATCATGCAGTTCGGTCTTGATGGATGCTATATCACTGATGATACAGTCCTGCGGCAGATGCGGCAGCACTTCTTCGAATGCAGGTATCGTATATTTCACCGTCACGGCGTTGATGACCAACTCGGGTTTGAACGCGTCTATCTCCTCGAGTGTGGAGAAACGCTGTGTATTGTACGTGAAGCGCATACGTTTCGGATCCTTCTCGTACACGGCGGTTTCGTGGTCAAAACTGAGCAGGTCGAGGAAGAAGCTGCCCATTTTTCCGGCTCCAAGAACTAATATTTTCATTTTATCCAATTGTCTTTGTTTATTTCTGGTTTACGATCTCCATCTGCTGGCGGACACTCTCTTCGTGCACTCCTTCGAATATCTTTCTCACAAAGTCGGCATCCATACCGCACAGGGAACCCTGAGCCCCCCGTTTGTCGAGAATTTCACCGTAACGTGCTGTCTGCAGCACCGTCATGTTGTGTTCTTTCTTATACTGACCGATCTCACGGCACACACGCATACGTTTTGCCAGAAGGTCCATCAACTGGTTATCAAGTTCGTCGATCTGTTTACGCAACAGTACGATACCTTCCGTCGACACCGTCTCACTACGAATCACCAGTAGATTGAGGATATAATCGAGCACATCCGGCGTTACCTGTTGTTTGGCATCACTCCACGCCTTGTCAGGATTGCAGTGGCTCTCTATGATGAGTCCGTCAAGACCGAGGTCCATCGCCTGTTGACAAAGCGGAGCGATCAGTTCTCTCTGACCGCCTATATGACTAGGGTCGCAGATGATGGGCAGGTTCGGGATTCGACGACGCAACTCAATAGGAATCTGCCACATAGGCAGGTTGCGGTAGATCTTCTTGTCATAACTGGAGAATCCGCGGTGAATGGCAGCCATTCGTTTGATACCCGCCTGATTGATACGTTCCATACCTCCGATCCATAATTCAAGGTCGGGGTTGACGGGATTCTTGACCAAGACAGGGATGTCGACACCTTTCAGGGAATCGGCCAACGACTGCATGGCAAACGGGTTTGCCGTGGTCCGGGCACCGATCCACAGAACATCCACCCCGTATTTCAGACAGAGTTCCACATGTTCAGGTGTAGCCACTTCGGTAGCGGTAAGCATACCTGTCTGTTCCTTCACCTGTTGCAGCCATGGCAAAGCAGCTTCGCCGTTACCCTCGAAACCTCCCGGTTTGGTACGTGGTTTCCACACTCCGGCACGGAATATCTTGCATCCCTTTTCGGAGAGTTGCTTGGCTGTTGTCAACACTTGTTCTTCTGTCTCTGCAGAACATGGTCCTGCGATGATCAACGGACGTTTTGCTTCTACGCCCTGTAGATTCAACGGTTCTAATTCTAGTTCCATAATATATTATTTTATTATCTTTATCCTTTCGAGTGCTTCCTTTATTCTGTCATCCTTGGCACACAACGAGATACGGATGTATCTGCTGCCGTTGCTTCCGAATATGAATCCGGGGGTGATAAATACTCTTGCCTCGTGGAGCACCTTTTCGGTCAGTTCTTCGGCATCCTTGTATTGAGCGGGTATCTTACCCCAAAGGAACATACCCACCTGATTGGGGTCGAAGGTACATCCCAGGGATGTCATAATCTGTTCTGCCAGGACACGACGGCGTTTGTAAGTTTCGTAATTGGCCTGATGGTGCCATTCGGCATCGTTGTTGTACGCCTCAGCGGCAGCCAGTTGCAGTCCGCGGAATGTACCGGAGTCGATATTACTTTTCACTTTGAGTATCCACTGTACAAACTGGGCATTGGTGGCCAACAGACCGACACGCCATCCCGGCATATTATGACTTTTACTCATGGAGTTGAATTCTATACAACAGTCTTTTGCTCCTTCCACCTGTAACAGGGATATCGGGCGGTCGTTGAGTATAAACGAATAGGGGTTATCATTGACGATCAATATGGAATGTTTCCTGGCGAAAGTCACCAGTTTCCGATAAGTCTCCATCTGCGCATTGGCACCGGTAGGCATATTGGGATAGTTGGTCCACATAATCTTCACCTTGCTGAGGTCCATTTTTTCCAGTGCCTCGAAATCCGGTTGCCAGTCGTTGTCTTCTCTCAGATTGTAGGGTATCACCTCCGCACCGAGCAATTTACTGAGCGATGTATAAGTGGGGTATCCAGGATTGGGCACCAGCACCTGTTCACCGGGGTTGACGAAAGCCAGTGTGACATGCAGTATACCTTCCTTGGAACCGATCAACGGTTGTATTTCGGTATTGGGATCCAGGTGCACGCCGTACCATCTTTGATAGAACCTCGCCATCGCGTTACGCAGTTCGGGTGTTCCGATGGTCGGTTGATAGCCATGGGCATTGTCCATACGTGCCACCTCGCACAGTTTATCAACCGTAGCCTTCGACGGCGGCATATCAGGACTGCCGATGGCAAGACTCACGATGTCTTGTCCTGCGGCGTTGAGTTTTGCCACCTCCTTCAGTTTTCTGCTGAAGTAGTATTCGCTTACCAACTGCAGTCTGTCTGCAGGTTGGATATTAGAGATTGGGTTGCTTTCCATCTTGATATTCTCCTAAAATTTTCAGTTCTTTTGTTAATGGTGTGATTGCGTCTATCGACTGGCGGTAACGGGTAAGATTGTCGTACGTGACGTCTACATAAAACAGATATTCCCATTCGTGACCGATGATAGGCAATGATTGTATCTTTGTTAAGTTGATCTTATAGAATGACATGATACTGAGTACCTGCGACAGACTGCCTTCCTCATGAGGCAGCGCGAAAACCATGCTCGACTTGTCTGCCTTCTCCAGAGGGCGGAGGAAATCGGCCTTACGCGGATTGCATACGACAAGGAAACGGGTGAAATTGTGCTTATTGTCTTCGATACTCTCCTCCAGCACTTTCAGTCCATAGAGTTTGGCTGCGGAAACATTACAGATGGCAGCCCATCCCTTACAGTCGTTATCCTTGATGTATTTTGCCGAACCGGCGGTGTCGATGCCTTCCACGACCTTGATGTCAGGATGATTATCGAGAAAATCACGGCACTGCATCAAAGCGACAGGATGTGAATGCACTTCGCGCACCGTCTCCCATGTATCTTCGGGGAGGCAACAGATACTATGACTGATATGCAGTTTATGTTCACCGACGACGGTCGTACCCGAATCACGAAGTAACTCGTAATTGTGCAACAAGCTGCCTGCTATCGTATTCTCGATAGCCACCATACCTATGACTGTCGGATCACGCTTGATATTTTCGAACACCTGTTCGAATGTAGAACAACAGATCAGTTGAATCTGTTCACCTTCGAAATACTGATGAGCCGCGATGTCGTGAAACGACCCGATTGAACCTTGTATGGCAATTCTTTTCATCTTTACTTATATTCTTTAAAACGAAAAAAGTCCCGCTCTTTTTGTGAAGCGGGACTTTAACGTAATATTTAGTTATTTACTGTAGTCATAAGTTGAAATCTATACGCAACTTCCCGCTTCACAATTACTTGCAAAGTAAAAATAAAAGTAAAAGTAAGCTGCGCTTAAAGTTTTCATTTTCTCACTATTTTTTGTTGTTGGGTGCAAAAGTAATACTTTTATGTGAATTACACAAACTTTTTGTATTAAAATTAAAGGATTTCATAACATATTTGTAAATAATCCGATAATTATTAATTAAAAATTCATCTTTATCGATTGGTACTATAGACCGAAGGGATTTATATTCTGGTATGCCTGTTTGGTTTTCTCTTCCACCCCTTCGGCTGAATACTCCCCGTTGATATCGGCGGTCTGCTTGGGATCCAATTCCAAAACCTGTTGCATATCTTCGGCAGCACCTTCCTTGTCTCCGTTTTCCAATTTCACTTCACCTCTTTCCTTGAAGGCGTTGATGGAGAAAGGATTGACATCTATTACCTTATTATAATACTCGATTGCTTGTGCGTTATTGTGACGACCACGCTCTATACGGGCTTTCAGGATTAAGACATCCTCGTTGTCGACCGACTTTTCCAACAGGAATGCGGCATCCTCGTCGGCTCCGTCCAAATCACCCATTCTCAATAAGGTCTCCCCTCTCAGAAGATAGGCATCACCATAATCCTTATTCAGGGATATCGCCTTGGTCAGCATGGCTACGGCATTGACATCATCACTCTGACCGATACAGGCACGGGCGTAGAGATATGACACTTCCGCATTCTCCTTATCTATCAGAAGGGCTTTCTCGCAGGCATCGGCCATGGCTCCGTAATCTTCCATCATAAAGGCGACATGCGCCATCTGTATAAAGATCTTCTGATTATCCGGCTGCGCATCGGCCAATTTCTGCAACTGTTCAAAAGCAGGCAGCAATTCATTGTTCCTTATCAGGGCCTGTGCGAGATAATCGCGCACCTCCAAATCCTCTGAATTGATCTCAAGGGCCTTGTTGAAGCATTTGATGGAATATGCAAACTGTCCCATCTTCAAAGCCTTGACGCCGTCATATTTCATCAAGTCGAAAGTTTTCGACTCGTCTTCCTTCTTTTTATCTTCAGGGTCCTCTTCTTTCCCCCCGAACAACGCTTTAAAAAAATTCATTATTCTCTTAATTTAGTATTATGTCTGCAAAAGTAAGAAAAATAATTCAAACAAACACAAACAAAATCACTTTTTAAGAACAGGATGACAGAAAAAGGGGATATGTCTGTCAAATGAAGACATATCCCCTCTATATTAGAATGAATAAATCACTTATTTCACTTCGATAATCAAGAATTTGCTGATACTCCAGAACTTGTCCGCATCAATAATTTTCAATGTATATGATGTTTTGCTGTTCTGCTGGATCGTATAAGAACCTACAGGCATTCCACTGAGTACCTTCGGACTCTTACCTCCTATATTGAGACTGGTCATATTACGTTTGTCTGCCTGTTTGAATTTGCCCTTAACCACTGCAGAATAGTCTACTTTTTTCTTTGAGAACAATCCGCCACCTGTCAAAAGTCCGTTGGCAACAAGTTCTTTTTTGGTTCCGATGACATAATATACTTCTGCCATTGTGTTCTCCTGGTTCGTAATCTGTTCTTTCTGTTGCGCTGATTCACCCTGTAATGCTGTTACATTGCTGTTCAGACTGCCAACTTGTTCGTTCAACACACTGATGTCACCATTCTTCTTCTGAATTTCTGCCTGCAAATCCGCAATGGTCTTGTTCTTCTCATCCAGTTGAGCTTCAAGATAGGCAATCAACTTAGACATCTTGCTCATAGAACCTTTGTCGTTTGACAGTTTTTTCTTCATTTCATCCAACTTTGACTTGCGTTCAGCCAGAAGTGTTCTGAAATATTTCAGATTCGTCAGTATTTGTTGTTTGGTAAGTTTATGACCTTCCTTATCACTGTTAGCTACAAGAATGTTCTCCTGTATAGCCAACGAGTCCATCCCAGCTGTCACAGCAGTAATGGTAGAATCCATTTCATTAATAGACAATTGCTGTTGCGCATTGACATTCATCAGAGAATCCCGCTGTGCATCGGCTAGCTCTTTATTCTTGCCAGAATCACATGAAGTGAATAGAAACATACTCACGGTCATTGCTAAAACAGCTGATGTTCCGATTGTCTTTTTTAGATTTTTCATATTAATTTGTTTGTTAGTTAAACCTTAAAGTTATAATCCGATTAATTGCGCAAAGATATATAAAAAGTGGACAAATCACGCTTTTTATTACCTATTATTCACATATAACTGACTATTTTCAAAGAAAACAAAGGTTTGTTAACAACTCCATGGTATTCTTATTTCGTAAAAAAAGAGGTTTAAGAATAATAAAATGTTGGTAAATTACTTCATTTTATTTGGGATTCTCCTTCTGTTGCATTACCTTTGCCTGCATGAAGAGAACAGCCATTGTTTTGTTGATGGTTCTTTCGGTATGTACGATTCATGCTCAGAGAGAATATAACACCGGTAACTTTCGGCAGAATGTTACCGATCATGGCAATTGTGCTTCTCCGGCTGACCTTGCAGACGGTATAGATTTCTCTGAAAAACCGGTCGACTCGGTAGGTGTTCATCTTCCGACATTGACCGACCGCGGTACAATGGCTCCCATCAATATGTTTCCGTATTACGGATGGAACTATGGTCTGTGGGACTTGCATCCCGGACTCAATGTCAGTCTGGGGGCATCTGTATCCGTCGCTTTCGGCAAAGGTGCCTATAGCGGAGCCGGATTCGAACAGAATATTTCGATGATGTATGCCGTTCCGCTCAGTAAGAGACTGTCTCTTGCCATCGGCGGATATTTTGAAAACATCAACTGGGGGCGATACACATCCAGGGACGCGGGACTCAATGCCGTGCTGGGATATCAGTTTAACGACCACTGGTCTGCCTACGCATATCTGCAAAAATCGCTGGTAAGCCATAACCTTCCCGGCTATATGAACGGATGGGGCGGATACGGATACGGTTTCGGCAGAGGTGATATCGGCGACAGGATAGGTGCGGCTGTCAGATATTCCCCTAACAAGAATTTCTCATTTGAAGTGTCGGTGGAAGCCGACCGCCGTCCTGCCACAAGAGGCTATTTCTACTAAACAAATTGTTCACGCCCTCGCTACTAGAATAAATTATGGAAAAGAAAACTTTTGCCGTTTTAGGCATGGCATGCGCCGGATGCGCTGCCAATGTGGAACGCAAACTAAATTCGATAGACGGTGTAAAATCGGCGGCTGTGAACTTTGCCGCCCATACAGCTCTGGTGGAGTATGACAAGAAAGTCGTCACGCCTGGACAGATGAAAGATGACATCATCAAGATCGGTTATGACCTGGTGATTGAAAATGACCGTTCGGTCGCTGAAATCGAAAAGAACGCCTATCGTATCCTCAAACGTAAAGTTATCGCATCATGGATATTCGCTTTGCTTACAATGGGCATCTCTATGGATATGGTTCATATCGGCAACAGGGACATTTCGAATCAGACGATGATGATCATATCGCTGTTCAACCTGATATACTGCGGACAACAATTTTACATCAATGCATGGAAGCAACTGCTTCACGGTATGGCCAATATGGATACGCTTGTGGCTATAAGCACTGGTGCGTCTTTCCTTTTCAGCGTGTTCAACACCTTCTTCGGAGCTGCGGTATGGAACAGATATGGGATAGAATGGCATACGTACTACGATGCGTCGGTTATGATTATCACCTTTGTCCTGACCGGTAGACTGCTTGAAGAGCGGGCAAAGTCGGGCACGGCATCTGCGATCCGTTCCCTGATAGGACTGGCCCCGAAGACCACACACGTGGTAAAAGACGGCAAAGTAACCGAAGTTCCCATCGCCGACATCGTACCCGATGATATGATACTCATCAAGGCCGGTGATAAAATCCCCGTCGACGGCACAGTAGATACGGGTGAGGCCTATATAGACGAAAGTATGATAACAGGCGAACCGGTTCCTGTAAAAAGAGTTCCGGGCGATAAGGTTATAGCCGGTACCATCGTGAAGAAAGGCGAAGTGCGTTTTGTCGCCGAAGAAGTAGGCAGCAAGACGATGCTAGCGCACATCATCAGGATGGTACAGGAAGCCCAAGGTTCAAAAGCCCCCGTGCAAAGGATCGTAGACAAGGTGTCACTGGTTTTCGTCCCCACAATCATCGTCATCTCCATCGTCACCTTTTTCTTATGGTTACTGATTGGCGGCAAAGAGATGATGCCACAGGCATTCATATCCGCCGTTTCGGTACTGGTCATCGCCTGTCCCTGCGCCATGGGACTGGCTACCCCGACGGCATTGATGGTGGGGATAGGCAAAGCCGCCCGCCGCAACATACTGATCAAGGATGCCACGGCCCTGGAAAACATACGTCGTATCGATACGATGGTGATAGACAAGACGGGAACGCTCACCGAACCGAACAAGGATATCGACTTCACAAAATCAGACACGATTACATTGGAGGAAAGGGAAACGCTGAAACCGTATGCCCGCGAAGCCATCAAGAGTCTGCAACAGCAAGGTATCGATGTCTATATGATGAGCGGTGACAATGATGAAGCGGCAAGATACTGGGCGGAAAAAGCGGGAATAAAGCATTACCAGTCGAAAGTGATGCCGCAGGATAAGGAAGACCTCGTCAGAAAATTACAGCAGGAAGGCAAACACGTAGCCATGGTCGGCGACGGCATCAACGACTCACAAGCTCTGGCTGCCGCAGATGTCAGTATCGCCATGGGTAAAGGAACTGATATAGCGATAGATGTGGCGCAGGTTACGCTGATGGGAACCGACCTCCGTCATATACCTGAGTGTATATCGCTGAGCAAAAAGACGGTACACATGATACACGAGAATCTGTTTTGGGCATTCATCTATAATATAATATGTATACCGATAGCGGCAGGTGCTTTATACAGCGTATGTGATTTTCAAATTACACCGGTTGTGGCAAGTGCTCTGATGGCGATGAGCAGTATCAGTGTCGTTCTCAACAGTCTTCGTCTCCTCGGAAAAAACCATATCAAAAATTAGTATTGTTTATTTTTTCGCAAAAAAATTATTGTAATAACAAAAAAAGTATTAACTTTACGACCGAAAAGTTGTTAATTTTAAAATAAGTTGTTACAATGAGAGAGAAAAAACTAAACATTATTTGCATTTCAGCCATAATTGGATTGTTTTGTTTATCATTTGTCAGTTGTAAAGATTCGGATTTCGATTTATCCAACATTGACAAGACACTGGGGTTCGGGTCTGATTCCATCTCCGTATTGGGGAGCAGTTCCACCGATTCCATTAAACTTTCGGATATCCTGAAATTGTACGATAGTAATTTCGTCACCATACTCGATAATGGCGACTATTCATTCGTCAAATCTAACGATAACATCACACCTGCCCATCCTTATGTAGACCAGGTAAGTGTAGGTGGCATGGGAAGTAAGAGTCTGGATGTAAACTGTTTCTCAGAAAGCGCCTCAGCCAAAAGATATTATGCCAAGGCTACCGCTCTGAGTGCAATAACACGTTTCAGTGACAAAATGGAGATATTCGGTTTTGAAACGGAACATATTCCGTCGGAGATAAAAGAACTGAACAAGGCATATATCAAATCCACCATCAATGTCACCGTGACATACTCTGATGAGATAGTCAAGAATATCAGCAAGTTCCAGACGGTGGTTATCACACTTCCCGCTTATCTTAAAATCGGTAAAGCCACATACAACGGCACGACGGTAACACCCAACGCTAACAACCAGATTGTATTAAACAATGTCGAGACATCCGCGAAGAAGTTTACGATGCAGTTTGCACTCGACGCGCTCGATTTTGATGCCACAGAGAATATCGTGAAAAGCAACGAACTCACATTCCTGCAAGGCAAGAAGATCATCATGAATGGTTATGTGCAGGTAAGTGGTACATTCGATGCATCCGAACTAGATCCGTCGCTGGACAAGAGCAAATGTAATATACATTGTGATGTCAATTACGGTGATATCACACTTACCGGTGCGACAGGCAAATTCAGTCCTTCATTGACATTTGCCAATTTTGAAACCGTCAACCTGGAAAACATCCCTAATTTCCTGAAGGATCATGATGTGAACATAGACTTATACAACCCCCAGGTTGTCATCAAAGCCACTTCCGACTTACCTCTGAAAGGAATTGTATCAGGGACGCTCACTTCCACATTTGCCGACGGCAGTACACCAGTGACAATAGAAGTGCCCCAGTTCTCAATCAACGCCAACGGGACAAGCAACATCTGTATATGCAAAAACGCAAGCGCCATCACAAATACGTACGACCAGATTGTCGAGATACCAACATTGTCTAATCTGGTACGCAAGATACCGAAAGAGATATCCTTCGGTAATATCAATGCTCAATGCGACGACTCACAAACTGGCACGCTCGAATTCGGAAAAAAATATACGGTACAGCCGTCGTACAAGTTGCAGGCGCCTCTGGCTTTCTCTTCCGATGCACAGATCGTCTATAACGACACCCTCAAGGACTGGAACAAAATATTCAAGAAACTGACGATTAAGAATCAGGTGCGCATCACCACAGATGTCGTCAATCAGGTACCTATATACCTTACGTTCTCAGCTCAGGCGTTTGACCTTGACAAGAACCTGATCAGTACTGATGACATCAGTATCGAGGTTTCTCCTACTATCCCTGCATACAATCCCACCACAGGAAAAGCAGGCGAGGCTACCCTTACCATTATTGTCAAACAGAAAAAAGAAGGAGCTTTCAAAAATATGGATGGCATACTGCTCAGGGCCGTCGGTGCAGCAACCGCAGACGGACAATCACCGATAGAGGGTGTCACCTTGAATGCTTATAAGCAGAAACTACTGCTTAAGAATATCAATGCCACCATCATAGGTAAAATCATAACCGACTTCAACTAACACCTTTTCCATTATAAGACTTCTGCATTATGAAAATTTCAAATAAGATCATATCTACAATAGCAATGGCGGTCTTTTCCACATCTGCTATCGCTCAGGGACTCAACTCCGCTTATTTCACACAAGACTATAAATACCGGCATGACATGAACCCGGCATTCGATAACGAACAGTCGTATATAGCTGTTCCGTTTCTAGGTAATGTGAATGCCAAGACATTGGGAACATTCGGATATAAAGATGTGGTACTGGACAATCCCCTCTACCCTACTAGCAGCGACAAGAAAAAGACGACCTTTATGAACCCGTATATAGATGGTGCTCTCGACGGTTTCAGAAAAGGTGACAACATTATGGCTGTAGAGGGTTCGGTAGCCATCCTGTCTGCCGGATTCAAGGGCTTCAAAGGATACAACACGATCGAACTCAACTCCCGTTCGAATGTAAGTACCATCCTGCCTTATGAGTTGTTCGAATTTGCCAGAAACACGGGAAACAAAACTTATAATATAGGCGATATCAGTCTGGAGGCGCAGAGTTTCGTAGAACTGGCTTTCGGTCATTCACGTGATATAAACAGTAAACTGCGTGTCGGTGGCAAATTAAAGGTTCTGTTCGGAATAGCCAACGCTACGTTCGACTTTAAGAATGTGACGGCCGACCTGCAGAGTGCCGATGAGTGGACCATCAGCGGAGACGCACAGGCCCATGCTTCCATGAAAGGCTTAACATATACAACCAGAATCAAGGAGAACCAAACCGGTACAGGTACGTTCGAACGTATAACAGGCGTAGATGTAAATGGTGCCGGTATAGGCGGTATCGGTCTTGCAATCGACTTGGGTGGTGTATACAAAGTAAATGAGAATCTTACCATCAGTGCAGCCGTTCTCGATCTGGGCTTTATCCATTGGAGCAACGATATGCATGCAGAGAACAAGGACAAGTCGTTCACCTTCGACGGTTTTCATGATGTATCTGTACACTCGGGAGGTGACAATCCGATAGAACACCAGTTTGACGAATACAATGACCAGATTGTGAATTTCATCAATCTACAGGACCGAGGCGACGACGGCGGTCATACTTCGGGTATCGGTGCGCGCATCAATGTCGGTGCCGAATATATATTGCCGGCATACCGTAAACTGTCTTTCGGACTGCTCGGTTCCCAGAAGATTGATGGTAAATATTCATGGACTGAAGGTCGCCTCAGTGCCAATATCGCACCACTGAAATGGTTGGATGGCGGTTTGAGTTTCGCCCTCAATACCTACACGGGCAGTGCCGGTTGGATACTCAATATCCATCCCAGCAAAGTCAACTTCTTCATCGGTATGGACCACATCATCGGTAAATTCAGTAAGGAATTTATTCCGATCAGTTCAAACGGAAGTATCAATGTAGGTTTCAACGTAGTATGGTAAAATACTAGAACTTGCGGAATTTCAGAACAAGAAGATCGGATCGCAACTGCATATTATCTTCATCAAGACTTAATATCTTAAACGACTCCTCTTCCTTGTTCAGTCCGTAAGGTCGGATGGTGGCGACATCGTACATAATCTTTCCGGTACCGCTTGCCGTCTTCAACTTCAGAGAATCGCCTGTATTCTCGAAATGGAAGTATAGATTGCTTTTTACAGTGGAGTCGTTGTATGTCCTCAGATTAATCAGTCGGACCTGAACAGAATAAAAGATCTGAGTGTTTTTTACATTCGCCACACCGCCTGTGGCTAAGGTATCTACCTCCATCAACTGCCAATTGCCATCCAGATTACCATTATCCGATGTCTCCAGATTACAACTCTGTAATGATAGCATACAAGCAGCTATCACCGTACCTATATATATTATGCTACGTCGTTTCATTTCTTACCTCCTTTTAACAAACCTGTCTTTACTATCGTTATCTGTACACCGGTGTTATTGCCTCTTATCTCACCATCATCCAGACCGATGGCGGCCTTTACAGACCAACCGCCTGTATACACTTTACCGATTCTTTCAGGCATCATGTAACTGGCTTCGGCCAAGAGACTATAACTCTTCTGTACATCCGCATAAGGCAGATTGTAAGTACCCCAACCTTTCTGCCATGTCATCAGCACACGATAATGCAAACGTTCCAGCGGTTCACCGCTGATGCCGAAATGCCATGCCACAAAACGGTTGTTCTTGATATACAGACTGCCGTCCTTGTTGTACACAGGCGACAGATAAAGAGGATTACCGATCACCTGACCCCAATGCTGCCATCCTACATACTCGTAATGGTTGTAATAATCATCACGCCCTCCTATATGGTCGGATATCTCAGATGAATGATCGTAATAGATAGAGCCTGACTGATATTTCGTATAAAGATATTCACCGACTATGGTAGACACAAACCTGTTTTTCGGTAACGTAACCTCCAAACCGTACATACCATCTTTCAAGTCGTACAGAAGATATCTGTTGCCTTCTTTCTTGTCCCAATTGGCACCGCTGCCATAAGAGTCGTAATCCAGAAAGTACATCTGCGAACCGTCATCGAAATAATGGTCGGTATATGCTCTCAACTTCCATGTCTTAAACTTATAACTGACGCTGATGAGCAGACTTCCCACCATGTTTCCTTCGGCTGTATATAAAGAGTTGTCATCTTTCTGATCGAACGGTATCAGCGCATCTACGAAATCACTGAAACTTGCCTTGTATGAGTATTTCTGACCTTTACGGTACACCTCTCCTCCGAAAGTGGTAGCCATCTCAAGTCCCAGGGTAGCCTCCAACGGATGTTTCTGTTCATTACCTATTCTCAGATAACCAGCCTTACTGTGGTAAAGCACATTCTTCTGATATTTTGAACCATCGGTATTAAAACTCTGCTGCCATGCACCGTCTGTCATCATACCGTAAGCGATATGTCCCTTGAGTGCTAGCATTCCTTTCAGTCCGGGGATATTCCAGTATTCCGGCAGACTCAAGCGGATCTGCGGCACCGGACGGGCATTGATACCCAGGCACTGACTACCGCTGCTCAACTCCTGATTTTTAAGTTCCATGGGCACCTCTTTACTACCGACAGTAAGAGCGCCCTTCAGCCAACGGGCCTCAACATAAGCCTGCTGTACAACAAAATGACTGGTGAAATGATAAGGGACCGCCATATCCACGCCATATCCGATGCCCCACCTACGTGCCGAATCGACACGGAGCGGACGAATCAGCGCACCTCTTACATAACCATTCTTGGTGTCAATCGAACTTAATCCATACTTGTTGGCATTGAGCCATAAAGGATTATTGTCTCCCGAACCCGCCGTATTCTGCAATTCCACTTTATACTCCAATCCGTCAGTCAACTGACCATAAGAGGGCAAAGCAAATACAAGAGATAACAGCAATAAAAACTTTTCCAGTCTATTCATATTTCCGATATATTACTACGATTTTGCAAAGGTACAATATTTTTTTATATTTTTAGGGTTTTAAAAAACATTTCCCGTCGTTCGGGAAAAATTCCCTTGAAGTTACTTCTGTGCGTACTACACAGATATATATTGCAGGTGATAACTGTAAAAGATTATTTGTCGTTAATAAAAGGCTGTCGGGGGAAATAGGATGCATACCTCTTGCGAAGAGGTGCACATTATATTTTCACCGACAGCCTTTTATTATCGGCAAATATATAGTTAAGCCCATAACACAAATGGAAAAAGATGGAATCATTTTGCGGATTCAAAAATATATCGTATCTTCGCAGCATCAATCATTGATAAATATGAAATATCCTATAGGAATACAGAACTTCGAGAAGGTCAGGAATGACGGATACGTATATGTGGACAAGACTGCCCTCATTTATCAACTCGCCGACACGGGAAGTTATTACTTCCTCAGTCGCCCGCGTCGCTTCGGCAAGAGTCTGCTCATCTCCACGATGGCTGCCTACTTCAGCGGCAAGCGGGAACTCTTCAAGGGACTCGCCATCGACAAGTTGGAACAGAAATGGACCCAATACCCCATACTGCATCTCGACCTGAATACGGCAAAGTATGACACCAAGGAGAGTTTGGACGAAGTGCTCAATATGAAATTGTTGGAATGGGAATCCGTTTACGGCGTAGGTGCCGGAGAGACATCCCTGTCACTGCGTTTTCTAGGCATCGTAAAGCGTGCCTGCGAGAAGACGGGTGAGCGGGTGGTGATACTGGTGGACGAATACGACAAACCGATGCTGCAGGCCATCAATAATGAGGCGCTGACCAATGAATATAGGGATACGCTCAAAGCTTTCTATTCGGTGCTGAAGACACAGGACGGATATATCAAGTTTGCCTTCCTCACGGGCGTGACCAAGTTTGGTAAGGTGAGCGTGTTCAGCGACCTGAACAACCTGAACGACATCTCCATGGACAAACGCTATATTGACATCTGTGGCATCACGGAGAAGGAACTACATGCTTATTTCGACGAAGATGTTGTCCGTTTGGGCATGTTGTACAAGCAAAGCACAGACACTTGTTACGCCAAGCTGAAGGAACAGTATGACGGTTATCATTTCGAAGCGGACACCATCGGGCTGTACAATCCTTTCAGCATACTGAATGTGCTGTCGAAACAGAAATTCAGCGACTACTGGTTTGAGACGGGCACACCGTCTTATCTCGTGCAACTGCTGAAGGATGCCG
>NZ_CALMHT010000110.1 GCF_937863835.1 uncultured Prevotella sp. | reverse complement strand
ATCTATTTTATAACCAAGAGGGCGGGCTTTTGCGGCCCGCCCTCTTACTTTATTAACGAAAATATGAATAATAATTTCAGTCTGAAAAATTCATTATTGCTGTTTGTCGTAGCTTTATTCCTACCGGCTTGCAGTAGCAGTGGTAATGATGAATCCAGCGTTACACCTGTTACGCCGGTGAAGACGGATACCACGACAACCTCATACGTTGCTCCTACTTATAAAGATGATTATACATCAATAGCAGCATGGACGAACCGTGCCAGTTGGAATCTCGCCAATGTCCACGATCCCACGGTCATGAAGGCGGATGATGGCTACTATTATATGTATCAGACAGACGCGTCTTACGGTAACAGTCATGTGGGCCACGGACATTTTTTCTGCCGTCGAAGTAAAAACCTTGTCGACTGGGAATTTCTTGGCAGTACAATGGCGGGTATCCCTACGTGGGTGAAGGTAAAACTCAATGAGATTCGTGCCAATATGGGAATCTCTGCCAGCACTGCCGACTTCAGCGATGCGACACAGTTCGGTTTTTGGGCACCTTGTGCACGTAAAGTGAAGACGGGCCTGTACCGTATGTATTATGTGATTACGATTCCCGGTACCATCAACGGTACAGGAACATGGTCGGAACGTGCCTTTATCGGTATGATGGAAACCGGTGATCCATCGGATGTCAGCAGTTGGGTGGACAAAGGATATGTCATCACCAACGTGTCTGACAAGGAACTCAACTATAAAGTGAACGCTACCGACTGGGCCAATTGCTATTTTAAATTTAACGCCATCGACCCTTCGTATATCATTACAGAAAGTGGTGAACACTGGCTCGTTTATGGTTCCTGGCATTCGGGTTTCGCAGCAGTTCAATTGAATGCCGATACAGGTAAACCGCTCAAGGAACTGGGCAATCCGTGGGGATCGGATATTTCCGCTTATGGTAAACTGGTCAATACCCGTCAGATGGGGAACCGCTGGCAAGGTTCCGAAGCACCAGAAGTAGTTTATCACGATGGCTATTACTATATGTTTATGGCTTATGATGAACTTTCAGTGGCTTATAACACCCGTGTCGTCCGCAGTAAGAACATCGATGGACCTTATGTAGGCATTGATGGTAAGGATGTGACGAATACAGGTGGTGATGCCTATCCTATAGTCACCCATCCTTATAAGTTCAGTACAGGTTATGGTTGGGTGGGCATTTCCCACTGTGCTATTTTCGATGACGGCAATGGCAACTGGTTTTATGCCTCGCAGGGACGATTCCCTGCCAATGTAGGCGGCAATGCTTATAGCAACGCTATTATGATGGGACAGGTGCGCAGTATCAGATGGACCAGCACTGGTTGGCCGGTCGTCATGCCCGAACGTTACGGTGCTGTACCCCAGACTGCTATCACGGAAAGTGAACTGGTGGGCAACTGGGAGAATATCGACCTCAGTTATTCCTATGGCAAACAGAAGACAGCGACCACTGTCGTTCTGGGATCCGACCATACTGTAACATCAGGTATCTGGGCAGGAAAAACATGGAGTTTCAACGCTTCGACCAATACCCTGAAAGTGGGTGACATAGAACTGCTCTTAAAACGTGAATGCGACTGGGAAGCCAGTCCGCGCCACGCTACTATTGTGTATGCCGGTATCAACGGTACCGCGACCTACTGGGGCAAGAAAAGTTAAAAACGACATACAGATCATTTATACTCCCCGTATCTTACAATAAAACTTACGTAATGTGTAATTTTTCTTGTATGGTACGGGGAAAATGATGTAAAATACGTATATTTGCACAAATAATTTAAGTTATATGCGTATTAAATCTTTATTCTTTTTTTTCGTACTTCTGGTTATGGTTCCATACACAATGAAGGCTGAATCTGCTAGTCGTAATCTTTTTTCGGTCCTGTTGGGAAAGTCTGAAACAGAGATTCAAAACAAGATGAGTGGTCTTTGGCATCATTTCTTTACGCCTGGAGATCTTGCGAAATACGAACAGCAGAGTGAATGTTCCGTTTATTATGAGTCGGTGGACTCTATGGCGTTCATTCTCGATACAGGTAATAATGATGTCAGAACAGAGGGCATGTCTTATGGAATGATGATCAGTGTGCAACTCAATCATCGAAAAGAATTTGATAAGTTGTGGAAATGGGCGAAACGTTATATGGCATATCCCTCATCTTCGGCATGGGATGGCTATTTCTGTTGGCAATGCCGTCCTGATGGAACGAAAATAGGAGAGAGTAATGCTTCTGATGGTGAAATATACTTTGTAACGGCACTATATCTGGCTGCAGAAAGATGGCATGAACCGACTTACGCGGTTGAGGCGGATAAGATTCTTTCAAAGGTTCAAGGTAAAGACGGGAAAGTCAAAGGAGTATATTCTATGTTTGATAAGAAAACATCTCTGGTGACATTTTGTCCTACTGAAGATGTACATTGGTTTAGCGATCCTTCGTATTGCCTTCCTGCCTTTTTAGATTATTGGGCTGTCAAGTCGTCCGGTCCCACAAATTTCTGGAACAAGACAGCTACAGCTGCCCGACAATTACTGATAAGATCATCCCATCCTACTACCGGATTATACCCTGATTATTGTCTTTTTGACGGAACGCCCTATTCATGGCCGGGGGCTGTTTATAATACAAGCAGATATCAGTTTGATGCTATCCGTTGTGCTATGAATGTCGGCATGGATTATTATCTTTGTGGTAAAGACAAAAAACGCCAGAGTGAAACCATGCGCAGATTGCTGACCTTCTTTGATAGGGAAAATTACAGACATGGACATTATGATCTGGATGGAACAAATGGCGATGACAGTTATTCTATAGGAATGATTGGAGCAAATGCTGTTGGCGCTTTCGCCTTGATGGATGGTAATGCCGGTGATCGTGCATTGGCAAAGAAATATGTGCAGACATTATGGGATGCTGTTCCTCCTTCAGGTAAATGGCGTTATTATCAAGGAATGGTTTATTTCCTGTCGATGCTTCACGTTTCGGGACAGTTTTCATTATAAAATAAAGCCTGTCGAAATCAATCGACAGGCTTTATAGTTTCTTATTTATTGTATATTAGGCGTTTCCCATTTCTTGGTCTCGTTACATACAATGGTCTTGGTCAGTTTTCCCACTTTCATGACAAAGTCACCTTCTTCAAGAATCCATTTATAATCAGGTGTTGGTCCTACAAAAGCCAGGTCGGATGCCTTAATCTTGAATGTGACAGTTTTCGTTTCACCGGGTTGCAGTTCCACTTTGTCGAATGCGCGCAGACGACGGTTGTCAGGAGTCATGGAAGCGATCACGTCACTACTGTAAAGCAGTACCGGTTCTTTGCCTACACGGTTTCCTGTATTCTTGACATCCACGGTTACTGTCAGCATGTCATCAGGTCCGAACGACTGTTTGTCGACATTCAGATTACTGTATTCGAATGTGGTGTAGCTCAGTCCGTAGCCGAAAGGCCATTGCAGGGATACATTTGCATCATAATCGTAAGCGCCAGCCATGGTCGACACTTCTTCGCTTACTTTATAATCATAGTTGTTGAGTGAATTGATTTCCTTTGGATAAGTATAAGGCAGTTTCGCGCTGAAGTTGGCATCACCTGCCAGCAGATTGGCAAGAGCGTCTGCACCGTAATTACCAGGCAACAGAATGTCAACGACAGCCTTTGCACAAGGTTCAATGTCGGCGACAAGGCGTGGGCGGCCTTCGTTTAGCACAAGAATGATTGGTTTACCGGTCTTATCGAGGGCTTTTACCAGATTGCGCTGGTTTTCAGAAAGAGTAAGGTCTGTCAGGTTGCCCGGTGTCTCGGTATAAGAGTTCTCACCGACGCAGGCGATGATGACATCCGCATTGCCGGCAGCATCCACAGCCTTACTGATCTGTGGCTGGTTCTCCTTTTCATAAGTACCGCTTTCATTGTAGGTGACACCCTGTTCAAGAATCACGTTCTCTTTTCCGTATTTGTTGCAAAGTGCTTCATATATTGTGTTATACTTGGTTGTCAGGTCTTCCGCCTTTGATCCTTGCCATGTATAGCTCCATCCACCGTCAAGACAGCGCATTTGGTTGGCGTTAGGACCGGTGAGCAGTATTTTCTTGCCTTTGGCAAGCGGCAGGATGTTATCTTTGTTCTTCAACAGAATTTCCGATTCCTCAGCGGCGCGTAATGACTTCTCAGCGAATTCGGCGCAACCGAACTTCGGATAATCCTTAGCTGGGGTGTTGGGTTGGTCGAAAAGACCAAGGCGATATTTCAGTCGAAGAATACGGCGGACAGCATCGTCTATACGTGACATCTTGACGGAACCCTCGTTGACCAATTGTTTCAGTAGAATACAGAAATCTACACTATATGGGTCCATACTCATATCGACACCGGCATTGATAGCGATACGGATAGCGTCTTTCTTATCTTTGGCTACCTTCTCACGGGTATACAGGTTGTTGATATCAGCCCAGTCGGTTATAATCATTCCGTCCCAGTTGAGGTCGTCTTTGAGCCACTTGGTCAGGTATTCATAACTAGCATGAACAGGTACACCGTTGATAGATGCAGAGTTGACCATGATAGTTAGTGCACCAGCCTGGATGGCAGCCTTGAACGGAGCGAAATATTTCTCGCGCAACATAGACGGAGACAGGTATGCAGGTGTACGGTCTTTGCCTGTGAAAGGTGCACCATAAGCCATATAATGCTTTACACTTGTCGCTACATTGTATTTGCCGAGATGATTGGGGTCGGCACCCTGATAACCAAGTATTTCGGCTTCAGCCATACGGGAGTTGACGATGGCATCTTCGCCGAAACTTTCCCAGATACGCGGCCAGCGCGGGTCTCTGCCAAGGTCGAGCACGGGGTTGTACACCCAAGGACAGTTGCTGGCTCTGCTCTCGTAAGCACATATTTCAGCCATCGTCTTCACAAGAGAAGTGTTGAACGAAGCACCTATATTAATAGGTTGGGGGAATAAAGTTCCACTTTGCGTGTATGTCACGCCATGGTTCTGGTCCAGTCCGTATATGGTCGGTATTCCTATATATTTCATAGACAGTTTCTGAATCAGCGAAATCCACTCCTGCCATTGTTTTACTGTTGCCGCACGGGTACCAGGCGCATTAAGTACAGAACCGATTTTATATTTGGATACAATCGTGTCCAACATGTTCTTGTCCAGTTGCCATACCAGTTTGGTATCGTTAGTATACAGGTCGAGGTTCATGTCCTTGATCTTGTTGATGATTTGTGCATCGGTCAACTTCAACAGCTCGTTTACCTCTTTTTCCGATCGGCCATATTCCAAAAATTTCTGTTTGATCTTGGAACGTTCGATTTTAGGATTAATAGCCTGCATTTTACCTATCACATCAAGGTTGAGTTCAAGCATCTGTCCCACTTTCTCGTCAAGAGTCATCTTGCTGAGTAATGTTTCAACTTTCTTTTCAATCTGCTCATCCCTGGGTATAGCAGGTTTCTGGGCACTTGCCATTAGCGATAATGCAGCAAGAGTCAAAGTAATCAATTTTCTTTTCATAATAAAGGTATAAGTTAGTATTTCAGTTACAAATATAATGAAAAAAAATGAAATTGGATGCTATTATAATGAAAAAGTGACTAATTAATACAATATATAGGGAGTAGAAGAAACGGATAAAAACTATAAAATGCATACAAAGTGACAATTTGAAATGAAAAATATTCAAAATGCTTTCAAATTGATAGTATTGTATGTAAAGATAGACCAATTTGTTATCCTTGTAATTATTAAATATCTTTTTGCTAATAAAATACTGCTTAAAATAATCTTTTTGCTAACTTTGCATCGATTTTACTATCAAAATGTAAATAAAAGAATAGCAAACATAAACAAAATAAAGAGTATGTGTGGAATAGCTTGTATTTTTAATATTCAGGAGCAGACACCTGAATTGCGTCAGAAAGCATTGCGTATGAGTCAGAAAATCCGTCACCGCGGACCCGACTGGAGTGGTATTTATTGTGGCGGTTCTGCTATTATGGCTCACGAACGTCTGTCTATCGTGGACCCGGAATCGGGGAAACAGCCATTGTACAGTCCTGATATGAAACAGGTCTTGGCGGTAAACGGAGAAATATATAATCATAAGGATATCCGCAAACGTTTTGCGGGAAAATATCAGTTTCAGACAGGTAGCGACTGCGAAGTGATACTAGCCTTGTATCGTGAGAAAGGTATCAAGTTTCTTGAAGACCTCAGCGGTATATTCGCTTTTGCCCTCTATGACAATGAAAAAGATGAATTCCTAATAGCCAGAGACCCGATAGGGGTTATACCTCTTTATATAGGATACGACAAAGACGGGAAAGTGTATGTGGCCAGTGAACTGAAAGCGCTGGAAGGACAGTGTGATAGATACGAACCATTTCTGCCGGGACATTACTATTGGAGTAAAGAAGGAAAAATGAAGCGGTACTATACACGCGACTGGTTTGACTATGACAATATAAAGGATAACAAAGCCAGTGTCAAGGATATACACGACTCTCTATCTGATGCCGTCAGACGACAGTTGATGAGCGATGTCCCTTACGGCGTACTGCTCAGTGGCGGGCTTGATTCTTCAGTCATCAGTGCCGTGGCAGAAAAATTCTCGGAAAACAGAGTTGAAGAAGACGGAGTGACCAAAGCATGGTGGCCACGTCTGCATTCATTCGCCGTAGGACTGAAAGGTGCTCCCGACCTCGCCAAGGCCCGTATGGTGGCCGACCATATCGGAACCGTGCATCATGAGATCAACTATACCATACAGGAAGGCATCGACGCGATACGTGATGTCATCTATTTCATAGAAACTTATGACGTGACGACTGTAAGAGCGTCGACACCAATGTATCTCCTTGCCCGTGTTATTAAGAGTATGGGTATAAAAATGGTATTGAGCGGTGAAGGTGCCGATGAGATATTCGGCGGATATCTGTATTTCCATAAAGCACCGGATGCGAAAGCCTTCCATGAAGAGACCGTTCGTAAACTATCTAAACTGTATATGTACGACTGCCTGCGTGCTAACAAGAGTCTTGCCGCATGGGGCGTGGAAGGTCGTGTGCCATTCCTTGACAAAGAGTTTCTGGATGTTGCGATGCGCACCAACCCTGAAGCCAAGATGTGTCCCGGCAACACGATAGAAAAGAAAATCGTGCGTGAGGCATTTGCGGATATGTTGCCCGAAGAGATTGCATGGAGACAGAAAGAACAATTCTCCGACGGTGTAGGTTACAACTGGATAGACACCCTGAAAAAGATAACATCTGACCAGGTAAGCGACGAACAGATGGAACATGCCGCAGAACGCTTCCCGATCAATCCTCCGCGCAACAAAGAGGAATATTACTACCGTTCTATTTTCGCAGAACATTTCCCCAGCGACAGTGCCGCCCGTTCAGTACCGAGCGTGCCAAGTGTCGCTTGTAGTACGGCGGAGGCTTTGGCATGGGATGCTTCATTTAAAAATATGAACGAACCTAGTGGAAGAGCCGTCACCGGAGTACACGAAGACGCTTATAAAGAATAACACTCATTTATTTCACTAATAATTTTGCGCTGTAATGGTTTTTTGTTACCTTTGCAGCGCAACTTATTATATAACTACTATGTACACGTTAACATTCTTGATAATTGCCGTATTTGTTTTTGGCTATTTATGTATAGCACTGGAAAGCGGTATTAAAGTAAATAAATCGGCAATAGCCTTGCTGATGTGTGTCTTCTGTTGGTCCCTTTATATGTGGAACCCGTTACCTTATGTAGCTGCTGCGTATCCTGATTATGCAGGTGGAGCGGCAGGTGTATTGGACAAAGTAAGTGATATCATCAAAGAACACCTCGGTGATACGGCAGAGACGCTGTTCTTCCTAATGGGAGCTATGACGATTGTAGAGATCGTCGATGCAAACGGTGGTTTCAATTTCGTACGTGATTCCATCAAGACAAGAAGTAAACGTAAACTTTTGTGGCGTATCGCTTTCATGACATTCTTCCTTTCAGCTGTACTCGATAACCTTACCACGAGTATCGTCATGATCATGGTACTCCGAAAATTGGTGAAACAGCCGAAAGAACGTATTATTTATGCATCACTTGTGATTATTGCTGCCAACTGCGGCGGAGCTTTCTCTCCAATCGGTGATGTAACAACCATCATGCTATGGATAGGTGGAATGATAACGACCCAAGGGGTAATAAAGGAAGTACTCGGTCCGTCTCTGATTTCATTAATCATCCCGGTATTTATACTGCAATTCTCCTTGAAGGACAAACTTCCTCAAGAAAATAATATTGCAGAAAAGAACAATAGCGTATTTACTAAAAATCAGCGGCGCCTGATATTTATCCTCGGTGTCGGTGGACTAATTTTTGTACCGGTGTTCCGTGCTTTGACCGATCTTCCTCCGTTTATGGGTATACTGCTCGTTCTCGGAGTTCTTTGGACTATTACTGAAATATTCCATAAGAATCTTAAAGGAGAGAAAGATACCATGGCCAAGCGCGTAACGGAATTGCTGTCAAGGATAGATATGTCGACCATTTTGTTCTTCCTCGGTATACTGATGGCAGTGGCTTGTCTTGAGGAAGTGGGCGTATTGAAGGCAACGGGTGCATGGCTCAATGATGTTTCCGGCGGTAATCATTATCTCGTAACAGGTGTTATCGGTGTTATATCTAGTATCATAGATAATGTTCCTCTTGTTGCAGGTTCAATGGGTATGTATCCATTGGCTGCGGCAGGTGATATGGCTCCTGATGGTATATTCTGGCAACTGTTGGCTTATTGTGCCGGTGTCGGTGGTTCTATGCTTATCATCGGTAGTGCAGCCGGAGTAGTCGTAATGGGCTTGGAGAAAATAACATTCGGTTGGTATCTCAAACATATCAGTTGGATTGCGTTATTGGGCTACTTAGCCGGGATTGGTCTGTATTGGTTGGAAAAGACTTTCATCTTCTAGTTCCTTTATTCATACCTTAGCAGTATGAAACACTTTTTTTGATGATGGGGCATGATTAACTGATTGGTGTATGGGTTAATAATGCTCCATCAATTTTTTCGCCTTTTCCAAATGTTTCAGATCTCTGGCATGATTTCGTGCATCCTTGCTGATAATCTGTCCGAAGTCGAAAGTAAATACACATCCGGAGGAAGGCGAAGGTAATTGGTCTCTCATCAGTCGGCCTTTGTCATACTTATACGTGACCTGTGGAGCTATCATCTTTTCGGGATTGAAGACTGGTAATTTTGGCATTACATATTCATGATATTCACCGACAGGAGTCTGTACGCTTAGAGGTTCCCTCTTAAGCCAACGCTGATATTCCATCTCAAGACTGTCCTCCTGAGTCATGACGGCTTTCTCTCTACCTCGTTTCTTCGGGATAATAACTTTTCGCCGGGGGCGTTCAACATTTGGTTTTCCAACATTAAATGTCCTCCTGTTCTTGATGATTTCCTGTCCATCTAAGGTAATAGGGAAAAATATCAACACCCAGAATAAAATAATACCACTTTGCTTCATTCAGCGGGCAAAATTACATAAAAAATCCCGACACTGTCAATCTGATATACAACAATTAAACGTATTTATCAAACTTTGCAGCTAGTAAATATCTATTAAACAAATCAATCTGAACATAACTTAATTATCTTGCATAATGTGTTAAATATAGAACAAAATAATAAACTTTGATGTAATTTTGCGCCCGGTATTTTAGGTAGCAAATAATCAGATTATGGATAAGCAGGTTTTTCAGACTGATTCCACATCACGTTGGAACAGATTTAAGTGGGGCATTCGTCTTATCGCCTTTATAGCGATATTGCTCGTTTCCGTATTTGTCGTTATGTTAATCATCGACAGAATACCGAGTATGCCGTTCAAGCAGGACTACCGAAGCGTGGTGACTGCCCAGAAACCATATCTTAAGGATAACAAGATTGCACGGGAATATAAAGGATTCCGTGATTTCTTCCTGGAGAAAAAGGTACATAGCAATTATGCCCGTGAGGCGGCTAAGTTACGTCGCTTCGAGGGTAGGGGCGATTCAGTGACGCAGAAATATATAGCTGACTGGAGTAGTAAAACGGCTGGAATCCGTTCCGCTTATTATGTTTCATGGGATCCACAATCATTTCTTTCGCTCAAACGAAACATTAAAAAACTGAATCTGATTGTACCGGAGTGGTTCTTTATCAATCCTAAGACGGATCAACTCGAAGTGAAGATAGACCATAAGGGTTATAATCTGATGAAGCGTAACAATATCCCTGTTATGCCGATGCTTACCAATAACTACAAAGATGTGTTTCATGGTGAGTCGATCGGTAGGATTATGCATAGTCCGGTGATGAGTCGTGCGTTTATTTACGAGTTGCTGGCGCAATGTCAGGTACATAAGTTTGTTGGCATCAATCTTGACTTGGAGGACTTGCAGGAGACCACTGATGAATATGTTATTCAGTTTGTCAAAGACCTCTCTGATGCTTTCCATGCCCATGGGTTGTATGTGACGCAGGATATAGAACCGTTTAATGCAGATTATAATGTAAAAGAACTTGCCAAATACGATGACTATCTATTTATTATGGCTTATGATGAACATTCGACTACAACAGCAGCCGGTGACATCAGTTCGCAGAAATGGATAGAGGCTGTTGTGGATAACATAGCCGCTAAGGTTCCCAGTGAAAAGTTGGTCCTCGGTATGGCAGCTTATGGTTACGACTGGACAGCCAAAGGGAATGACAATGAATCCTTGTCTTACAATGAGGCTTTATCTGTCGCATCGGATACACAGGCCGACATCTCTTTTGATGAAGATACTTATAATCTGAGTTATGCGTACGAGGATGACGACCAGGTTGTTCATCAGGTCTATTTTACTGATGCCGCGACAACATTCAATGTGATGCGTTTCGGTGCCGAATATGGACTTGCCGGTTACGGTTTGTGGCGATTAGGCAGTGAAGACGACCGTATATGGCAGTTTTATAATAAGGATATGATGCACAGCAAGGCTGCCCTTTTCCGTATCGGCGGACTAGAGGACCTGCCGGGTATCCATGATGTCAATTATCTGGGTGACGGTGAAGTGCTTGATGTACTTTCCACCCCTCATGCCGGCAGTGTCAAGTTGGAGATGGATAATGATAATATCCTGATAGCCGACGAATACTACAAGGCAATACCGACATCATATCAGTTGAGAAAGTATGGCAAGGCTGCCCCTAAAGAACTGTTACTCACTTTCGATGACGGTCCCGACAGTCGTTGGACACCCAAGGTGCTCAGTGTACTGAAACATTATAAGGTTCATGCCGCATTCTTCATGGTCGGTCTGCAGATGGAAAAGAACCTGCCGATCGTGAAAGATGTTTTCGATGCAGGGAATCTGATAGGTAACCATACATTTACTCACCATAATGTAGCTGAGAATTCATCTGAGCGTACATTTATGGAACTCAAACTGACGCGTCTTCTGTTGGAAAGTATTACAGGCAACTCAACGATACTCTTCCGTGCACCATATAATGCTGACAGCGATCCGGCTGGTAATGAGGAAATCATACCTATCGTATTGGCAAGCGACCGGCATTATGTCGATGTGGGTGAGGCGATAGACCCTAACGACTGGCAGCCAGGTGTCACGGCCGATCAGATATTCAATCGAGTAATCAAAGAGGTTAAACAGGGCGACGGACATATTATCCTGCTTCACGATGCCGGTGGCGAAACCCGTGAAGAAACCATCAAGGCGTTGCCGCATATCATTGATTATCTGCAGAAACAGGGATACCGGTTTATCACACTCGACAAGTATTTGGGTAAAACCCGTAATCAACTGATGCCGGCTGTGCCAAAAGGCGAGGAGTATTATGCCATGCAGGCTAACCTGACTTTGGCCACAATTATTTATGAGACGAGTGATTTCATCACAGCACTCTTTATCATATTCCTGATATTGGGTATGGCCCGTCTGGTCTTTATGTATACGCTCACAGTCAGAGAGAAACATAAGGAACGCAGACAGAAACTACAGCCTTCAGATTTTTCCGGTTCCCAATATCCCAAAGTCTCCATTATCGTTCCTGCCTATAATGAAGAGGTTAATGCGGTGTCGTCTCTGGAAAATCTCCTCAAACAAGATTATCCGTCCCTCGACATCATATTTGTAGACGATGGAAGTAAAGATAACACTTACAAATGTGTGAAAGAGGCTTTTGACGGTAATCCTAAAATGAAGATTCTTACCAAACCCAACGGTGGCAAGGCCTCCGCTCTGAATTATGGCATTGCACATACAGATGCTGAATATGTGGTATGTATAGATGCCGATACCAAACTGTTGCCCGATGCCGTATCCATTATGATGCGCCACTTCTTTGCAGATAAAGACTGTAAAGTGGGAGCTGTGGCAGGTAATGTGAAGGTCGGAAATCAACGTAACATGCTCACACGCTGGCAGGCCATAGAATATACGACCAGTCAGAACTTTGATCGTATGGCATATTCCAATATTAATGCTATTACTGTTGTACCAGGCGCAATCGGCGCTTTCCGCAAGTCGGCTATCGAAGATGCCGGTGGACTTACGACCGATACCTTGGCAGAGGATTGCGATCTTACGATCCGTGTGCTGAAAGCAGGCTATCGTGTGGAGAACGAGAACAAGGCCGTCGCCCTAACCGAAGCACCCGAGAAGATAGGACAGTTTGTCAGACAACGAACCCGTTGGAGTTTCGGCGTGATGCAGACATTCTGGAAACACCGCCGTGCCATTTTCGATAAAAAATACAAAGGACTCGGGTTGTGGGCATTGCCTAATATGCTCGTGTTCCAGTTTATCATCCCTACTTTCTCGCCTATAGCCGACATATTGATGATATTGGGAATGTTTTCAGGTAATGCAGGCAGAATATTGCTTTATTATATTGCCTTCCTGATCGTTGATGCCAGTGTATCCATTATGGCCTATATCTTTGAGAAAGAGCGACTATGGGTGCTGTTATGGATTATCCCTCAACGATTCTTCTACCGCTGGATCATGTACTATGTTCTCTTTAAGAGTTATATGAAAGCCATTAAAGGTGAACTACAGACATGGGGCGTTCTCAAACGTACTGGAAATGTAAAGATAGAGAATATCTGATTTTTATAAAAGAACAATACCGCCGCGACTTGATAATAAGTACGCGGCGGTATTCGTGTTTCCCCGATACACATCTCATTAAGTTTTCTTTCTCCTGAACACATCTACTCCCGTAAGGTTTTTGGTTTTGGTTGAAAAACGTTTGTTTTATTTTTATTTCTGCTGCAAAGTTAAGGATATTTGTTCTGAAGGATATTGCACACACGCAACTTTTGATTGCAATGGCGCAAAAAATGGGAAAAATAGTTATCCAAACGACAATTTTACGTTTAGACAATCAAAAACATCAAATAATACAAACTTTTGCGTCATTGCAATCAAAAGTTGCGTACATGCAATCCTCTTTATTGATAGTTGCCTTAACTTTGCTCATTGAAAAATCAAGTGTTGCCTAATTAAATATTGTATGAAAATGAATGAAGTATTATGGCTGATGATTACAGCCGACCACAGCGGACGACTTTTAGAAATACGTATGCTTGCCGATCGTAAGAGTATACTGGAAGCGATACAGGAAGGTACCAACATTGCATGTCTCCGTGAGTTTACCAAACCAATGGAAGCAATGGCCATGAAACATCTTCTCGATGACCTTTCGCGGCCATCAGTTATTAATTTTGTGAGATTGTGCAGGTCCGAGACCTTGAGTAATATCCGTAGACTAAGTGTTGTTTGAAACGCTCTTGTTCTTCGCTATATCCTTAAATTCGGAGGGCGACATGCCATATGTCTGTCTGAACAGGCGGAAGAACGTTGTATAAGAACTGAATCCGACTTCTTCTCCCAGTGCTCCCATAGACAGAGCCGTGTTTTGGATAAGAAGTTGTGCGGCATAGCGCACACGGTAATTGTTTAGAATTTCGGTCAACGTATGACCGTCACCGCATTTTCTTATGGCCCTTTCCACATACGTGTGGTTCGATCCCAATTCGGCGGCGATCGTTTCCCGGCTCATCTTGTCATCGGTGAACAGTTTCTTCTCCTTGATTATTTCACACATCCTATGATAAAGCAATTCGTCGGCATTGAGTTTCTTTTCCTTTCGCTCCTCGATTTCCTCTTGCTGTTCCTCTATTTTTTCGCGGGCAGTCTCAGCTTCTGATATACGGTCGAAAAGGGCTGCGTTCTTTTCATGTAATTGACGGTTGTGGTATACCACCAGAACGATGAGTATGATCATGACACACATGACTACAATGGAGGCAATTAGAATATTTTTAATATTGCGTCGCTCCAATTTCATCTGGTCCACACCGTAGAGAGTGCTCAACTCATTCAGTTGAGTGGAGGCCGAACTTTCATCAAGAGAGTCTTTCGCATCAAAGATGCTATTGTACAGGGTTGCGGCATCCTTATAGTTATGCATTAGCATCATAATTTCAGCCTTCTCCTGATAACTCTCGATTAGTCCTAGGGAGTCGCCGGCTTCCTTGCAGTCTGTTATGCCTTTTTCGTTGTATTCCAGCGCTTTTTTGTAATCCTTGCTTTTACGATAGAAATAGGTATAAGTATCGTTCAGCCTTGACCCTACGATACTTTTGTCCTTGTTCATCACGCTCGAGCATTCTTTGAGCAGTTTATCGGCTTCTTTGAGATTCCCTAGTCCTATTTCCGCCTCGGCTTTGGCCATATTGCAGTAGGCAAAATCGTTTGGTAACCCGGCAGTTGAGTTACCGTTCTTTTTATATTCCACTTTTAATTTTTCCAGTTGTCGTTCCCATTGGGTTGCTACCGCCAGTTCCTTTTTATATTCCTTGTTATCGTAGAGAAGACTGGTGTAGAATTTGTATGAGTGATAGAGTGTACTATTGTTGAAAGGAAGTTGAGGAATCGCCTTTGCGTAAGTCTGACGGGCCATTTTGTAATTATGAATACCGATGTAAGCTCTGGCTATTCCACATAGAGCGAGGGCTTTACCCAGTCTGTTGTTATGGCGGCAGGCATCTTCGTAGATGGCCCTTGTTTCACGCATCGCCGTGTAGCATTTGTTTTGGGAAATATACAGATCTGCTTTCGTAACCCAATCTCCATAGTAATGAGGCCATTCGTTATTGGCTGCGTAGAAAGATTTATTTTCTTCCAACTGTTTCGTCAGTTGCACTTCTTTGTCATAGTTGTAGAAGCATATCAATTTCATCTGTCGGGCATATAGCTGTGAATCCATCTTCTTCTGTTTGTCGGCTTCCGCCATAAAGTCATCAATGGCATTCAATTCGTATTCCATCTTATTTTGGGAAAAAGCTATGTCGGCAATTTTTTCTAGTGCCTGCAATTTCGCTTCACCTTTAAGTTTAGGCAGTAGTCGGCGTATGGAATCGCACTGGCGATATATAGAAATATCATACTTGTTGTCTGTCGTTGCGGCGGTAACTTGTATACTATTACATATAAGAAATAGTATACACACTCTAAATATATATATTAAATATTTCATCGTTTTCATCATTCTTTTTAATTCAAAGATTGCTTTCATACAAAATTTGTGTAAAATAACAAAAAAATATTCATATACGAGTTGTCTAAACGTAAAATTGACGTTTAGACTACTATTTTTGTTCGCTTTGTTTACAATTTAAGAAAAAATAACAACTGATTCATCCAACAATTTAGTTTAATCAATTTTTTGATTTAATTTTGTCCTCAAAATACCATTATATATGGATTCGTTATACAGAGATTCTCTTTTTGCAGCATGGGTACTATTAAGTTTTTTCGGTACCCGTCTACTTTTTCTAAAGATTGAAGGAAATAATCTGGCATTGTATAATCGTTCAAGCCGACTGTTAGGTCTAGCGATGTTTGCTTTTGCCATAGAGATATTCCTGCAATGGTTGTTCGACTTCAGGAGTTGGGCGCCATGTATAGCCACGGCATTGGTCTTAACCTGTTTTTACCTGGCGGCAATCTTATATGGCATGAGCTTTATTTCACTGATAGACCGTCATTATATCAACAGGAAGAGACTCTATGGTCAGTTCTTGCGGTGTGCTGTCTGTATCATCACCGTATGGTGTGCTGTGATGGTAAATAACATCAAGTTACAGACCTATATGCAAGTGACTGTGGCTGTGATATTCGCTATAGAAGCCAGTCATATCTCATACCTGTTTTTCAAGACATATCAAAAGGCAAAGAAAGAGGTGGAAAATTATTATTCAGACAATATAGGATTGTTCGTAAAATGGTTGTATCGGAGTACATTTGCCATTATCACTTATGGTCTGGCATGTGCTGTCCTGGCATTTGCGTCGAAGGCACTGATATCAATCTATATGACTACAGGCATTTTTGTTTTCATATACATTTATATATCCTTTGCCAATTATATGGTGCATGTCGATAAGGTCGAGGTAGCCCTTGAAGTAAGTGAAAAGACAAGTGATGAGATTCACAACGAAATGGCCTATCCCAAGGAGAGTGAAGAAATCATCCGGAATAAAGTGGAAAGTTGGGTCCGTGAGAAAAATTATCTGAAACAGGGAATAACAATCAGTCAGATGGTAGAAGAACTGGGATCTAACAGACAATATCTCTCTTCATTCATCAATACGGAATACAAGTGTACATTCAGAGAATGGATCTGTCATCTCAAAATAGAAGAAGCTATGAGATTGATGTTGGGAGACCCTTCCGTGATAGCTGCGAAAGCCGCCGAAGAAGTTGGATTTGCCAATGATTCGCACTTTAATCGCCAGTTTAAGAAGTTTATTGGCATGACTCCTACAGAATGGAGAAGACAGAATGTTATCTGACCGTATCCTCTTCTACATGCTTTTCCACTCTTCGTGCATTGTTGTTGCTCTTGATAATCAGAGGCACCTTCTCCACTACTGTATTGCTGGTGTCCAGTCCCAATGCCTTCTCTTCACTGATACCCAAATGTTTGAAGATGCTGTATAGATTCATAATCACATTATCCCCGCTTCGGTCTGAACTGGCCGGATAATAGATACGGTTGATGACAATGAAACGGAAGTCGCCTGCTATGTTTTTCTTACGTAGTGACGGGTAGCCGCTGGTCAGGTCCACCTTTCCATCCTTGACGAGATCTTCAATAATCTGACGAAGATAGAGCGTCATATATGGTTGTACACGGAATCCGATGCGCACATTGATTCTATACAACGTATCTTTGATGAGAGGCGTAAAAGTATAATCCAGTGTATTTGGTTCATCAAGGTATTCGAAATGGAACAACCAGTAATGGTCGGCACGTTTCGGTTGTTTGTGGATAATCGAATAAATCACTTTTCCTTCAATATATTCGGCTGTTTCAGCTCTACTTACATAGACAAGGTTGGTTGCATATTTGGGAATTGTGGTGTCTTCTTTGATATCCGATATGGTGTCGAAATACTTCGCAATCTTATCGAATACGAGGTATTTGCGCCGAATATCCAGCGCATTGTACCAGACATACATCACCGTACAGAAACCGCCGGCAAGTAGGATGGTAAACCAACCACCATGTATGAATTTGAACATATTGGCAGTCAGGAAGAATCCCTCTATTGTTGCAAAAACGGCAAAGAACGGTATCACGACAAACCGGCTCAGATTGCACATACGCAGATAGAAAGCAAGTAGGATGGTTGTCATCAGCATCGTGATGGTGATGGATAATCCGTAGGCAGCCTCCATACGACTTGATGTTTCGAATATCAATATCGTGATGATACAAAATATAAACAAGAATGTGTTGACAGATGGAATAAAGAGTTGTCCCTTGACATTTGTAGGATATTTAATCCTGAGCCTAGGCCAGAATCCCAGGTTCACTGCCTCGCTGAATATGGTGAAAGAACCACTGATCAGAGCCTGACTGGCTATGACGGCAGCCATGGTGGCTATAATGATGCCGAAGATCAGGAATCCCCTTGGCATAATGGCATAGAACGGGTTTACGTCGTCCCCGATATGTCCCAGATGAGATATGATCCACGCACCCTGACCGAGATAGTTGAGTATAAGCATGGCTTTGACATAAATCCAACTGATGGTGATATTCTTCTTACCGCAATGCCCCAGATCTGAATACAGCGCCTCGGCACCTGTAGTACAGAGGAACACGGCTCCTAAAATAAGGAACCAGTTAGGATTCTCGGCCAGTAGTCGTACCGCATAATATGGATTGAAAGCTTTGAGTATAGGTGTAAACTGTGCAATATGCATACTGCCCATGATACCCAGCATGAGGAACCATAGAAACATAATAGGTCCAAACGATTTTCCGATAGCATTGGTGCCAAACTGCTGAATGAAAAATAAAGCCGATATGATCGTAATCGCAATCGGCACCACGGGCGTAGCTTCGTCTACAGCTTTTAGTCCTTCAATGGCAGATACCACTGTGATGGAAGGCGTTATGATACCATCTGCAACCAGAGTACTCGCTCCGATAATAGCTGCAATGTACAACCATTTGCGTTTATGCTTGCGAACGAGGGCATACAATGCCAATATACCACCTTCTCCTTTGTTGTCTGCACGCAGGGCTATCAATACATATTTTATGGTAGTCTGCAGAGTAAGTGTCCATATTATACATGATACAGCACCTATAATGTAATTGGTATCATACACTTCACTGGCATGTATAATCGTTTTCATTACATAAAGAGGTGATGTACCAATATCACCGAATACGATTCCTAATGTCACTAATATTCCGAGAGCACTGAATTTACTGGCTTGGGAACAGTTATTGAGCTTTGTCGCCATAACCTTTAATTTATTTTCTGAATAAAACGGTGCAAAGATAATTATTAATTTGAAATAATATTTATTTCTCATAAATATTTTAGCGTTTTAAGTGGTTTGCAGGATAAAAATACTATCTTTGCTTTATAATAGTGACGGATATGACAACAAAAGAATTGATGCGCGAGGCGATACGTCTTGCCAATGAGAATGTAGAAAACTGTGGCGGACCTTTCGGTGCCGTCATCGCCGACAAATACGGGAACATTATAGCAACAGGTGTTAATCGTGTTACAGCCAACAATGACCCCACGGCTCATGCGGAAATCTGTGCGATAAGGGCGGCCGGTGCCCAGTTGGGCACCTTCATCCTGGAAGGTTATTCGATATATACATCCTGTGAACCTTGTCCGATGTGTCTGAGCGCTATTTATTGGGCACATCTTGATAAGATATTTTATGCCAATACCAAAGAAGATGCCAAGAACATCGATTTTGATGACTCCTTCATCTATGACGAGATAGCCCTTACACCCTATGAACGAAAGAAACATTCGGAACAGTTGCTCAGAGATGAGGCTATCAAAACCTTTGAGAGGTGGGCTGAGAAGGAAGATAAAATAAAATATTAGAGGGGTTGTTTTTTACCAATTTTTAAAACATAATATAACTATCTATAAAATAAATTGTTTATCTTTGCGTCCATGAAAATTATGAGAGTTATATTAGTTGTTTTGGTGTGCGTGTTCTGTCTGTCTGAAATCCACGCACAGAATAACCCTTATAAGATACAGGATAACTTGTATGATTATTATAGAAGAGTGGACGCTAATATACAATCCGAGAAAGTTTTGAAAATAGCCGATACAATGTTCTTGCAGGCAAAAAAACAGAAAGACCTGAAAGCACAATGTCTTGCCCTTTATTCCAAACAGCGCCATTATCATGCTGTTGGTGATCTGAAAAATGAAATCATAGAATTTGATAAAGTATCTCCATTTATATTGAAAACCCCATATCTACAATATTATTTTGGAATGTGGAGTAATATCATCGTGAGATATATCAATGATAATAACAAAACGAAAGCAGTGACTGAAATAACGAAGCTCCGGAAGAAAGCTATGTCGTTAAAAAATAGAAATGGAATATATTCGAGTTATGTTTTACATGCCCATTTGTACTTTCAGGCTTCCCATTTCAGAATCGCATTATCTTATTATCGTATCGCTTATGATTATGCGGTTTCACATAAGATATCCGAATATTCGAGCTTGTATCTGAATATGGCCCGGTGTTGTTTGTATTTGAGAAATTGGTCGGAATGTAAGCAATATCTGGATATGATAGATAATCAGATGACAATTAATAGTTTTTCCACCAGAATTTATGCTTTGTATCTTTCGCGCGATTGTTGTAAATTCCCGTTAGACAGTACACAAGTTGAGAAAGATTATAACAAGTTGATATACATGCAGAAGAACTATCCGGTTTTGACGAACGATCAATTCTTGTATGATGAGGCTCTGTATTACTATCATAAGTATTATAAAAAAGACATCAAGACAGCAAACCTATATAAAAATAAAGATTTCGATATTTATAGCTATTTTGATAATGCATTTCAGGCTCAAACTGCTGAATCCCAAAAGGACTATAAAAATGCCGCTGAGAATTATAGATTGTTTGTGGAAGGCGCCAAAAAGATGAATAATGATGATGAACAGTATCTTATAGACGAGTTCGTACCACAGTTGGACTTTTACAATATTGCGCATGAAAACAGTGAACTTCATCAGCGTAACGAGCAACTCAAGTTAAATTCTTTGAAACGCAGTCAGGATGTCCTGAGAATGATAGAACATCGCAATCTAGGTCGACTTATCACTAACAAGAGAGAACACAGTATTCTAATGGACAAGTTGAAAGCACAGGCCGAATCCATCAATCAACAGAATCGTATGTTGAAATACAAACAATTGCAGAACTCTCAGCGCGTTAAGTCTGTTTCTCTTACGGAAAGTAAGAATATCTGGCGATTGTGGTTTTTCTTGATATCGGTTCTTTCCATCATCATTCTTTTTGACTTTTATGCGATTGAGAATTATATGAAGCGTAAGCGGTTGAAGGCAGAAAAAGAAAAAGCTGAAAGGGCTAATTATATTAAAAGTATGTTTTTTCAGAATATGAATCATGAAATCAGGACACCGCTCAATGCCATATCCGGATTTAATGATTTGCTTAATGGCGAAATGGCTGGCGAACTTTCCGCAGAGGAGAAAAAGGAATTTGTCAATATGATTACTATTAATAGCGATCTGCTGATAACGCTGGTCAACGATGTTATCGAGTTGTCCAATTATAAGTCGGGCACTTATCGGCTTAATATCACAGATGTAGACATAGACGACGTATGTGCTGCAGTCGTGGAGAGTATCAGAGGCAGACAACACGATGGGGTACAACTGACTTTTGTCCCGACAGCCGATCATCATTTTGTCTTGCATACAGATGCCCAGCGCCTCCAGCAAATTCTGATCAACTATCTCACCAACGCATGTAAACACACGGATAGCGGCAGCATCGTCCTGTCTTACGAAGTGATGCCCGAACAGGTGAGATTTTCTGTCACGGATACCGGTGAAGGTGTCAAAGAAGAAGATGCCGAGAACATATTCGAACGTTTCAATATGTCGGATACCAAAAAGAGCGGCACAGGCCTTGGACTGCATATATGTCGCATTATCGCAGGTTTGTTGCGCGGAAAAGTCTATCTTGACACCGCCTACAAACGGGGCGCGCGGTTTGTTTTCGACCATCCCCGCGTATTGACAGTCCTATTGCTGTTCTGCTTCCTCTTCCCATCTCCCCGCATCTCCGCTGCCAACAAATATCATGTAGACAACCAGTTCTACAAGATGTTTGAATACGTTCAGACTGATTTGGGGCTCAAGGAGGGTAAGCAGTATAGTGACAAAATGTACACCATCGCCCGTAAAAAACAGAATAAGACTGCCCTGTGCATGGCATTGGCGGCGCAGATATACTTTTACAACAAAGGAGACAATAGTCCCTTTATCATGCAGAAATTCAGAGAGTGCCAGCGGCTCAGTAGAGAGACACGTTATTACAATTTTGTATATGATGTATGGGCTAATATTGTCACTACCTATCTGCAACGAGGCGACTTTAAGTCGGCTAAGAGTGAATTAGCCGATTTATACAAAGTGGTCAGCCATGCACATTCCGACTACGGTATGGGCGTCTATGCTTATCTGGCGGGAAATTTCTACTTCGTCCAGCATCAGTATGCCGCCACCGTCTTTTATTTCCAGCAGAGCCTGCAATATCCCATTAGTGATAAGAGCAGTATCTATATCATGATGGCGCAGAGCTATTTCAAAATGGACGACATAGACAAGACGATTGTATATGCCAGGAAAAGTCTGAACACTTCCATCTTCGAACTGAACACTGCCATAGCTCTTGTTCAGTTGATGGAATGCTATTGTAAGAAAAATATGCGTGAAGAGGCCCAGGAGACGTACCAGAGATTATTGAAAATTAATACTTCCAAATTGTACCCTTCCATATTACTTCGTTATCATCAAGGTCTGTTTTATTATTATACCTTTATTGAGAATGATAAAGAGAAGGCAATCAAGGAGAAAAAATTGTCCGACATAGATGATTTTAGTTATGAAAATGGATTGTTGTATCTTCGTGATGGAGAATATGAAGAGGCCTGTAAGCGTTTGAAGTTTGCAGCCGAATCTGAAAAAAAATGGATGACGTCAAATTATGATGACATCAATAATTTCTATATAGGTAAATTCGATTATAGGGAATCTCTGCGTGAGCAAGATTCTCTGAAACAGAAAGCCATATCCTTGAAGATTAAGGATGCACGTAATGTTCATCAACTGATGAAGCTTAAACAGGAACAAACATTATGGTTGTTGAGACAGGATGAACTAATATCAAAGGATAAACTAGGGAAATGGAGATTACAAAGTATGATGTTGGCCCGCAAAAAAGCAGAATATCAAAAACAGAACATTGTTGAAAAGGGCTTAAAACGTCAAAAAGATTTGTTGGATGAAAAAATAAAATGGAAAACATTAACTCTTGTTGTTATAGCCGTTTTCGTTATTCTATTCATCATCATGATTGTCAGACACTTACGCGCCTCAGTCAATAAATTGAAAGTAGATGCGATAAGGGCAAAGCGTGAAGAACAGGCAAAAACAAAGTTTTTCGATAGTATCAACCGTCAGATACGCGGACCTATTGATACGATTATCAGTCTGAACCAGAAATTGAATATGAGTACGGGTGTCCTAGTATCAGAGGAAGAGAGAAAGTCGGATGTGCGTGAACTTGATAATGAGACATCTTATCTCAATGATTTTATCAATGATGTACTGAATATTTCGAAGATAGAGAGTGGGACTTATAAAATTAATAATAAACCGTGCAATATAGATCAACTGTGTAAGAGTGCGATAGAGTCGGTAAAAGCTCCTCAAAAAATAGAACATGTGTCGGATTGTAAGAATGCATCAGTCAGAACATTCGTATGTGATAGTATCCTTATCCAATGGACTGTTTCTTCGTTCCTCCAGTTCGCGTTGAGTCATACGGATAAGGTAGATAGCATCATCCTGAAGTCGGTCCTGAGTAGCGAGAGTTTAATGATATCAGTGTCTTTCGTTAATAATCAGATTAAAGCGACCGATCTCGAAACATTATTCGATTTTGGTAAAGATAGTGGTAATGGTGATGGAAATATCGGATTGTATAAATCCCGACTTATAGCAAATCTATTACACGGTATCGTCTATGCGCGCCGTTTGGAAAATGACCGTTTGGGATTGTTCTTTAAACTTATATCCTGACGTGTGCTTTCATGTTCTCGCACGATGGAGTATTGTCGGGAGAATTGAGGTTTAGGAAATTAAGAAGGGCAGTCTCACTATCACTAGGAGGCTGCCCTTACATCTTCAGGAATTTGATATTATTTATTCAAGAATTTGTCTACTTCTGCTGCTACTTTATGACCACTGGCCATGGCACGTACCACGAGGGATGCACCGTTGGCGGCATCGCCGGCTACGAATACATTATCTGCAAACTTAGGTTGCTCGGGTTTGAGGAATCCCATAGCCAGCAGGACCATGTCGCACTTGATGATTTCGGGTTTACCGCTTTTGACCATCAGTGGACGACCGCCTTCTGGATTCGGCTTCCATGAAATTTCTTCTACCTCTACACCGACCAATTTACCGTCTTTGCCAATAAACTTGTTTGAGTTGATGTTCCAACGACGTGTACAACCTTCCTCGTGAGAAGAGGTGGTCTTCAACGTACGAGGCCAGTTCGGCCATGGACTGTTTGGGTCTTCAGGTCCAACTGGAGGTTTTGGCATAATCTCTATCTGGGTAACACTCTTGCAACCCTGACGATGTGCTGTACCAATACAGTCTGACCCCGTATCTCCACCACCGATGACAAGTACGTCTTTGCCTTTTGCATTGACGAGTTCGTCTTTCTTAAACTCGCTACCTGCCAGCACTCTGTTTTGCTGAGAGAGCAATTCGAGAGCCAGATATACTCCCTTGTTCTCACGTCCAGGAATGTTGAGGTCGCGAGCTACCGGTGTACCCGTTGCGATGACATAAGCATCGTAACCGGTAGGCAGTTTGGTGCTATCGATATTCTCACCAAACTTAAAGGTAATGCCTTCTTGCTTTAGGATGTTGAGACGGCGGTCAATGATGTCCTTGTTCAGTTTGAAGTTAGGAATACCGTAGCGGAGCAGTCCGCCGGCGTTCTCGTTCTTATCATATACGGTGACCGTATATCCTTTTAGGTTCAATTGGTTGGCGGTGGCGAGTCCTGCAGGACCAGCACCGATGACAGCTACTTTCTTACCATTGCGTTCAGGTACATCTACACGTACATAGTTCTCCTCGAATGCATGCTCCGTGATGGCACATTCGTCCTCGCGGTTGGTCGTAGGTTCGTGTTCTGTAAGATTCAGTACACAGGCCTTCTCGCAGAGAGCAGGACAGATACGTCCTGTGAATTCGGGGAAGTCGTTGGTGGAATTGAGCAGGCGATAAGCCAGTTCCCAGTCGCCTTTGTAAAGAGCGTCGTTCCACTCAGGCGGTTTGTTGCCTAGTGGGCAAGCCCAATGGCAGAAAGGTACTCCACAGTCCATGCAACGAGATGCTTGGGTCATGCGGTCGTTTGTATTCAGTGTCTGTTCAACCTCTCCGAAATCGTGTACACGGTCGTGGATTGGTCTGTATCCCGCTTCCTTGCGGTGTATTGTTAAAAATGCTTTAGGATTTCCCATTGTCTTAATTTTTTAATAATCACGTTGCATATCTGCTATCTTCTGTTGTAACTTCTTAACCTGTTCTTCCTGAAGTACTCGTTTGTACTCGATAGGAACAATCTGGATGAAGTCTTCTACGTAGTGATTCCAGTCGTCAAGCATGGTGCGGGCGAGTTTGGACCCTGTATAGAGATAGTGCTGACGGATCAGCTCGTGAAGTTCTTTACGGTATGTGCTGTCTTCTACAAGGTTGATTTCAACCATGTCCATATTACAGAAGTAGTCGAAGTTGTGCTTCTTGTCCCATACGTAAGCTACACCGCCGCTCATACCGGCTGCGAAGTTGCGTCCTGTTTCACCAAGCACTACAACACGGCCGCCTGTCATATATTCGCAACAGTGGTCGCCTGCACCTTCAAGTACGGCGATGGCGCCGGAGTTGCGTACACCGAAACGTTCGCCCACCTTGCCGTTTACATAGAGTTCACCACTCGTGGCTCCGTAGAGTCCGGTGTTGCCGGCAATGATATTATCTTCGGCATTGAAATTACTGCGTGAAGGAGGTAGAATGGCGATACGACCGCCACTGAGTCCTTTTCCGAAGTAGTCGTTGGTCTCACCTTCCAATTTGAAATCGACACCTTTGACAAGGAATGCACCGAAACTTTGACCGGCAGAACCCTTGAATTTGATATTGACTGTCGAGTTGGGTAGGCCTTCTTCACCATATTTCTCTGCGATGACACCACTGAGCATGGTTCCTACAGCACGGTCTGTATTTTTGATAGCGTAGTCGAGGTTGACCTCTTCCTGTGTGTCGATAGCTTTCTGTGCAGCGCGTATAATCTGTTGGTCAAGGACATCAGACAGATCATGTTTCTGATCGGTCGTATGATACAGAGTACAACTGCTTGTCTCCTTGGTGAGCAGACGACCGAAGTCGAGCATGGATGGTTTGCTACCCTTTGATGTATGCTTGGGAACAATGAGTTCGGTATGTCCGATGATATCGTCAAACTTGGTATAACCCATCTCTGCAAGATACTCGCGGATTTCCTGAGCCATCATTGTGAAGTAATTGACTACATACTGATATTTTCCGATAAAGTGCTTGCGCAGTTCGGGATTCTGGGTGGTTACACCTAGTGGACAAGTATTGAGGTTACACTTTCGCATCATTACACAACCGAGCGTGATGAGAAGAGAGGTTCCGAAACCGAATTCTTCAGCACCAAGGAGTGCCATGATGATGACGTCGCGGCCGTCTTTCAACTGACCATCTGTTTGTAAACGGACCTGTCCGCGGAGACCGTTCTTGACCAGCGTCTGCTGTGTCTCGGACAGTCCAATTTCAGGACTGATACCTGCGAAACGCATACTGGATGCAGGTGATGCACCTGTACCGCCTTCAGCTCCTGATATGACAATCAAGTCAGCTTTCGCTTTGGCTACACCAGCTGCAATTGTACCGACACCGCTTTCGGCTACCAGTTTAACACTCACTGCCGCCTTCGGGTTCACATTCTTAAGATCGAAGATCAGTTGGGCAAGATCCTCGATAGAATAGATATCATGATGAGGTGGAGGGGAAATCAGAGATATACCGGGAATAGAGTGACGTGTCTTAGCGATGATTTCGTTGACCTTGAAACCAGGTAACTGACCACCTTCGCCAGGTTTTGCCCCTTGAGCCACCTTAATCTGTATTTCTTCTGCATTGACAAGATATTCGGTTGTTACTCCGAAACGTCCCGATGCAATCTGTTTCGTCTTACTGGACAGACTGATGCCGTCGACAGAGGCATGGAAACGTTCATTATCTTCACCGCCTTCACCTGTGTTGCTTCGTGCACCAAGCTTGTTCATCGCCAGAGCAATAGCTTCATGGGCTTCGGAACTCAAAGCGCCGAAACTCATAGCTCCTGAAACGAAGTGCTTAACAATGCTTTCTACCGGTTCTACCTTATCGATAGAGATAGGATTGCGTTTGAAGTCGAAAAAATCGCGGATGAATATAGGATCTTCTTTCTCGTCGACAAGGCGAGAAAATTCTTTGTATTTCTTATAATCGTTATTACGTGTAGCCAACTGTAATGTAGCGATAGTCTCAGGGTTCCATGCGTGTTTGATACCGTCTTTGCGGTAGTGAAACTGTCCAAGGTTAGGCAGAAAATCTGTCTGGGCATTCTTTGAGAAAGCCTCGTTGTGCAGTGTAATGGCATCACGTGCGATGGTTTTAAGACCAATACCGCCTATTGTGGAAACCTCTGTACCGAAATATGTCTTGAGCAGACTCTCTGAAAGTCCGATACTCTCGAATATCTTGGCTCCACGATAAGAACGGATCGTAGAGATACCCATTTTGGCCATAATCTTGAAAAGTCCTTTTTTGATAGCCTTGATATAATTGGCCTCTGCAGTACCATAGTCTTCCTGGATTTTGCCTTTGTTGACAAGGTTGTCGAGGATGGCGAATGTCATGTAAGGATTAAGTGCGGATGCACCATAACCTAACAGCAGGGCTGCATGCATGGTCTCACGTATCTCACCGCTTTCTACGATCAGTGCGGTCTGTACACGTTTACCTACCGAGATGAGATAATGGTGAACAGCACTGACTGCCAACAGTGATGGGATGCCTGCATGGGTCTCATCGACCTCGCGGTCTGACAGAATAATATAGTTATACCCCTCATCGACACTCTTTTCCGCCTCTTTACAGAGATTGTCGAGTGCATCACGCAGACCATCTTCTCCCTTTGCGCATTCGAAAAGGATTGGCAGTTTGACGGTGTTGAATCCTTTATAACGGATATTACAAAGGATATCGAGTTGTGTATTGGTCAGAATTGGGTGCGGTAGACGTACCATCTTGCAGTTGGTCTCGTCCGGTGTGAGAATACCTGTGCCCACACGACCGATATATTCCGTAAGAGACATAACCAGTTGTTCACGGATGGAGTCGATGGCAGGATTAGTGACCTGAGCGAACTGCTGACGGAAGTAATTGAAAAATATCTGCGGCTTTTCACTCAATACAGCCAATGGTGTATCATTACCCATGGCAGCTGTCGGTTCTACACCCTTTGTGCTCATAGGTACAATGGTGTTGTCAACATCTTCTTCCCCGAAGCCGAACAGTGTCTCATGACGAACCAATTCATCAATACTATTGCTCACCTTACGTCCGCTTTTCAGTTTCTCCAACTGGATACGGTTGGTAGACAACCACTGGCGGTAAGGATGTGCGTGAGCTAAGCGCTCTTTTATTTCACCATCATAATATATTTTGCCTTCCTGGGTATCAATAAGAAGAATCTTACCCGGTTGCAGACGTCCCTTTTCAGCGATTTCCGTCGGGTCGAAATCCATCACGCCCACTTCGGAAGCTACCACCATCATGTCATTTTTGGTGATGGTGTAACGAGCAGGACGCAGACCATTACGGTCGAGCATACCGCCTGCGAAGCGACCGTCACTGAACAATAGTGCGGCAGGACCGTCCCAAGGTTCCATCAGGATGGAGTGATATTCATAAAAAGCCTTCAAATCTTCTGAAATAGGATTTTTGTCGTTGAAACTCTCAGGTACCATGACAGACATGGCGTGAGGCAACGACAAACCGCTCATAACGAAGAATTCGAATACATTATCGAGACTGGCTGAGTCGCTCATGTTAGGCTGTACAATAGGAGAAATCTCCTTGATATCTCCCAAAGCAGGAGAATTGAGTACAGATTCGCGTGCCTGCATCCAGCCACGGTTACCACGTATTGTGTTGATCTCACCATTATGACAAAGGAGACGGAACGGTTGCGCCAGACTCCATGTCGGGAAAGTATTGGTCGAAAAACGTGAATGAACCAAAGCCAGTCCACTGGTAAAGTAATTGTTGGTAAGGTCTGGGAAATACTGACGAAGTTGGAGACTTGAAAGCATTCCCTTATAAATAATATTCTTGCTAGATAGTGAACAGATATAGAAATCTTTGTCACTGACGCGACGTTCTATCTTCTTACGTATAATATATAATGTACGTTCGAACGCGGAAACCTTATCATCCGTAACACCGGTTACGAAAATCTGTTTGATGACAGGCTCTGTAGACAAAGCTGCCTCGCCAAGACAATCAGGATTAGTAGGAACATTGCGAAGATGCATCAGAGATAATCCCTCACGCTCTATTTCCTCAATCATTATAGAAAGAATCTCGCTCTGTTTTTTCTCGTCTTTAGGTAAAAAAACAAGTCCGGTACCATACTTACCCTTTTCTGGTACAGGAATTCCCTGAAGCAAAATAAACTCATGCGGTATCTGCAATAGGATACCAGCACCATCACCAGTCTTGTTATCGGCGCCCTCTGCACCACGGTGGCGCATGTTCTCGAGTACACGTAATGCGTTGTCTACAAGTTCGTGGCTTTTGTTACCGTGGATATTGACCACCATACCAACGCCACACGCATCGTGCTCGTACTCGGCATTATACAATCCATTTCCCATTTTTAATTGCTTTAATTAATTAAATTCTTGAATTTCCTATCAAATTGGTTGCAAAATTACGCATTTTGATTTCAAAATGACATATATTGCATAACATAATATTTGCTATTTAAACAAAAATAACAAATGGAAAAGAAAACCGGTTGAATAATTACACTTTGTTAATTAATCAATCGGTTTTATAAAGAATTGTCACTTTGTAAGGAAAAGTGTAATTGTATATTTATTACATATAGCCCAACCAGCGCAGTATATCATTCAGGTTTGCTACTATCATCAGTAACAATAGTATGCCGAATCCTACATATTCAGCTCGAACCATGAATGTATCACTAGGTTTGCGGCCAGTGATTATCTCATAACAGAGGAACAATACATGTCCTCCGTCAAGAGCGGGTATGGGAAGAATATTCATAAAAGCAAGTATAATACTCAAGAAAGCTGTCATCTGCCAGAATATCATCCAGTCCCAGGTAGGTGGAAACAGACTGCCTATGGCACCGAAACCACCGAGCGACTTGGCACCGTCGGCAGTGAATACATATTTCAGATCGTCAACATATCCTCGGAGTACATTGCAACCGTATTTGATACCTGCAGGGAAACTTTCAAAGAATCCATAGCTGATCTGTACAGGTTTATAATAATCGAGTAGGGTTGTCTGTGTGACGCCTAATTTGAGATCTGTTGTCAAAACGATGCTGGCGGTATCTGATACGTTACTGCCTTTGTGTGCAAAAACGACGTTGGCTGTTCGTATTTTAATACTGTCTTTGGAAGTTTTAGCAGCTGTCATTTCATCACTGAGTCTGCCTGTGACATCATTGTATGTAAACCAAGAGTCAATCATTGTATTGTTGACCGATATGATTCTGTCTCCAGCCTTGATACCGGCTTTCTCGGCAGGTGAGTTTGGCAACACACTGTTAATCTGTGAAGGTATTAGAGGCATTGTAAACTTAGGATCGCTCTTGAGCATTGTGAGAAGACTCATGTTCTCGGGCATGTTGATTGTAACCTTCTTGCCATTGCGTAACACGTTGACGGTTTTGGCATCGGCGATAGCACGATACATGTCTGCATCCCATCCCTTGAATGTCTTGGAATCAGTATTCAGTAGGATGTCTCCGTCCTTAAACCCAATCTCTTTGGCTTGCTGATTGAACTTCATACCCATGCTCATGTTCTTTGTCGGCAGATATGAATCACCCCAATAGAACAGAACCATCGAATAAATAAAAAGAGCTAGAAGGAAGTTGACCAATACGCCTCCTATCATGATGAGAAGACGTTGCCATGCAGGTTTTGCTCGGAACTCATAAGGTTGTACAGGTTGTTTCATCTGTTCTGTGTCGAACGACTCGTCTATCATACCGGTTATCTTACAATAACCACCGAGAGGCAACCACCCAATACCATAAGTTGTATCACTCTTCTTTGGTTTAAACTCAAAGAGGTGAAACCAAGGGTCGAAGAATAGATAAAATTTTTCTACCCTAACACCGAATAATTTCGAAAAGAAAAAATGTCCACCTTCGTGAAGTAGGACCAAAAGCGATATTGCAAACATAAACTGCAATAATCGGATTAAAAATATTTCCATTTATATTTATTATTTATTATTTCATTAACTCTGTGGCAATAATTCTTGCTTCTCTGTCTGTCGCCACGTATGTATCATAGTCGGGGGTTTTGTCGTAAGCTACCCTGTTCATCGTGTTCTCTATGATTTCACTCATGTCCAGAAACGAACATTTGTCTTCTCGGAACCCGCGATTGACGATCTCGTTGGCTGCATTGACAATACATGGCATGTTCCCACCTCTCTTAATGGCTTCAAAAGCGAGTGCGAGACAGCGGAATTTCTCTAAATCCGGTTCAAAAAATTCAAGTGGCTGCTTGAATAAATCAAGTCGATCGCTTGAAAGATGCAGGCGTTTTGGAAACGAAAATGCATACTGAATAGGTAGTCTCATATCAGGTACCCCAAGTTGTGCCTTCACAGCGCCGTCTTGAAACTGTACCGCACTATGTACGATAGATTGCGGGTGAACGAGAACTTGTATTTGATCAGCCTCGACACCGAACAGCCATTTAGCCTCGATGACTTCAAAACCTTTATTCATCATCGAAGCGCTGTCTATGGTAATCTTGGCACCCATATCCCATGTAGGATGCTTGAGTGCATCGGCTTTCGTAACCTTCGATAGTTGTTCTTTCGTGAAATTGCGAAAGGGACCTCCTGATGCCGTCAACAGTATCTTTTCTATTTTATTGTCGTCTTCTCCAATCAGACTTTGGAATATCGCCGAATGTTCACTGTCAACAGGTAAGATGGGGGCATGGTAACGGGATGCAATATTCCGAATAAGTTCACCTGCCACGACCAAAGTCTCTTTGTTTGCCAGACAGATCGTTTTGCGTGCCTTGATGGCATGGATAGTAGGACTGAGACCTGCAAATCCGACCATCGCCGTAAGTACAATATGAATAGGTCCCGACTCCACAATGTCATCGAGGGCCTTAACGCCGGCGTAGATATTGATATCCGGTTGGTCGGACAACAACTCCTTCAATTCATCGTAATGTTCTTCGTTGGCGATGACTACAGCAGCGGGTTTGAATTTGCGCGCCTGCTCTGCCAGTTCTTTAACCTTGTTATTAGCTGTAAGGCAATACACCTCGTAAAGATCACTATGCTCTTCTATAACCTGTAGAGCCTGTGTGCCGATAGAGCCTGTAGAACCCAGAATAGCTATTTGCTTTTTCATATCACATTATATATTATACATCAAGCAATCCTTCCGGAAGCTCCATGATAATCTCTTTCTTCTTGTTATTTACTTCTTTTATTAAATCTTCTGCAGCCGGTATGAGTATCTCACGATTGTCGGCAGTCTTCACTTCGAACAGAATATTATCGGTGGAATCATCCACAGATAAAACAGTTCCCACTAATTCTTTTCCGTTATAAACGGTGTATTCGTTGAGATCGTCCCAGTCGGTATCACCTCCTTCAATATCAGACAGATGCTTGGGGAAGAAAACTTCGCATCCTGTCAATTCGTGTGCCGACTCAGTGTCGTCTATATCACAGAATTTCATCAGTGCCGCTGTCTCACCGTTGAATCTGTATTCATCAAAATAAAAAGGTACAAGTATACCGTCGATTAGCAATACAAGATAATCGGCATCTACACGGTCAAAAACATCATCGTCAAAATTGAAAGTCACTTCACCTTTAACACCATGAGGTTTCCCGATAACACCTATTTTATAAACGTCCTCTCTGCGTATCATGACTAGTCTATTCTCTTAATATTGGCGCCAAGAGCATTCAGTCTCTTTTCTATATCTTGATAACCACGGTCAATCTGTTCGATGTTATCAATGCGACTCGTTCCATTGGCACTCATTGCTGCAATCAGCAGTGCAATACCTGCACGTATATCAGGACTTGTCATCCTTCCGGCACGTAACTTTATTTTATGGTCGTGACCGACGACAACGGCGCGGTGAGGATCGCAGAGGATAATCTGGGCACCCATATCTATCAGTTTGTCGACGAAGAAAAGACGACTTTCAAACATCTTCTGATGGAAAAGTACGCTGCCTCGTGCCTGTGTGGCAACGACAAGTAATACGGATAATAAGTCGGGGGTTAGTCCCGGCCATGGTGCATCAGACAAAGTCATAAACGACCCGTCGATGAATGAATCGATCTGGTAATGGTTCTGATGAGGAATAATCAAATCATCTCCCTCAATTTCCATTTTTACACCGAGGCGGCGGAATGAATCGGGAATAATGCCCAGATTTTTAAAAGACACATTCTTGATACGTATACCTTCGCCTACCATAGCTGCCATGCCGATAAAAGAACCGACTTCAATCATATCCGGTAAAATGGTATGAGATGCGCCGTGCAGTTCGCTGACACCGACAACTGTAATCAAGTTGGAGGCTATACCGCTGATCCTTGCACCCATGCCGTTAAGCAGATGGCATAACTGTTGTATATAAGGTTCACACGCAGCATTATATATGGTAGTAGCGCCTTTGGCAAAGACAGCAGCCATGATGATATTGGCTGTACCCGTGACCGACGCCTCGTCGAGAAGCATATAGCATCCTTTAAGATGTTTGCCGTTGATCTCATAGACATTACGTTCAGTAATATGTGAAAATTTAGCTCCTAAGTATTTGAACCCAAGAAAATGGGTGTCCAATCTTCTACGGCCTATTTTGTCTCCTCCGGGTTTGGCAACAACAGCTTTCCCAAAACGGGCCAGTAATGGTCCTATCAGTAAAACACTTCCCCTGAGGTGAGAACATTTCTGAATAAAGTCATCACTTTGCAGATATTCAAGATTTACATCGTCTGCCTTGAATATGTAATCGCTAGGCGTAATACGTGAAACCTTGACGCCGATATCCTTCAACAACTGAATAAGGTTTTTTACATCTAAGATATCAGGTATGTTCTTGATGCAAACTTCTTCGGCTGTCAGCAATGTCGCACTGATCACCTCAAGAGCCTCGTTCTTGGCTCCCTGCGGCGTTATCGTACCTTTAAGTGGATGACCACCTTCAATGATGAATGATGACATATATTCAGTTTTTACAGTTGTTTTTTCTTGCGTTTTTTGCTGTTGTCGGAATTGTTTTTCTCTTTTATAGCATCAAACTCAAATGAATCTAAGTCTAACTGGACCTTCCCATCTGTAAAACGAGCCAAATCTGATGCCACTTTTTCATTATCCATAGACCCATGACTCCATTGGGTAAGATCTCTTTTCATCTGATTGGCTGTGATACGGATCAGTTCATCACGTTCAGGTCCGTCAGGCATATCTTTTAATTTATCAAACAATTCGAACATCAGTTTGCCGTAATGACGAACATTGATATTAGAAAGATGATAATTCATCGGTTCTGGTTTAGTGGATATCTTCTTGGCATTGGTAACATCATAAGGATAATCTATGTCCAATTTGAAATCACTCATGATGGCAATGTTATCCCATAGCTTTTGCTGGTAATCTGCCGCATCACGCATCTGAGGAAACATATTTTCCATGATGGAAACAATGCTTTCAGCGCAGTGCTGACGTTCGCTTCTATCGGGCAAAGCAACTGCGTAATCAACCATTTTCTGTATTTCCCGTCCAAATTCAGGGAGTATCAGTTTCTCGCGTTTAGTATTATAGTCCAAACCTTCTATATTCATAAATTATTATAATAAATTCTTTGGTTTCGTCGCAATGAAGTCTTTAAGATAGAATGGCACGAAATATGCTACATCTTCAAACTTCTCCTGTGCCATATACTTTTCAGCCAATGGGAACATATCTTTTGCCAACGGCTCTATACCGTTGATAAAATGAGCGTTGGGATGACTGATCTTGTCATTGCATTTAGCGGCACCATTACCGAAAAAATAAACGGGATTCCTGTCCAGATACTCGTTATAGGTATCATTTTCAACAACATCAGCGTGGATGGTCCTAACCTCCTTTAAAGACCTGTCGTAAATACCGGCGTAAACTTCCATTCGCCTTGCATCTATCATAGGACATAGTAATGCGTCTTCAGGTAATTCTTCATGGCCAAGCAATACGGGGACAGATAGCAGTTCCAACGTAGGTATCGAGATAAGTTTAACACTTCTACCGTAACAGATACCTTTGGCCATTGACACACCTATACGCAAACCGGTATAGGAGCCGGGACCGCAACTGACCGCAACGGCATCAAGCGGTATGGCATGGTTATCAATGAAAGACAGAGCTTCGTCAACATAAATACCCAGTTTTACCGCATGATTAGGTCCACTGTGGTCTTCTTTGTTGAAAATACATGTACCCTCATTACTTACAGCTACAGAACACACATTTGTGCTCGTTTCAATATGCAAAATGCACGACATAATTAAAATATATTCTAAATAAAATGCAAATTTACTCTTTTTTCCCGCAAATTTTGTACTTTTGCATAAATTTAACGTGAAAGTAATTATGATACAATCAATGACTGGTTACGGAAAAGCTACCGTAACTTACAAAGGAAAAAAGATTAATGTAGAGATTAAATCATTAAACAGTAAGTCGCTGGACCTATCTGCGCGTATTGCTCCCCTTTATCGGGAAAAGGAAATGGAAATACGTCAACTTATATCTAAATCGCTTGAAAGAGGGAAGGTGGACTTCGCTATATGGATAGAAAAGGATGCTGCTGCGGATGCTACTCCGATCAATACGGCCCTTGTTGAAAATTATTATCAACAGATAAAGGCTATATCCAGTAAGACGGGTATACCGGAACCGCAGGATTGGTTTTATACATTACTACGTTTACCTGACGTTACAGCAAGAACGGATCAGGAGACTCTCGATGATGAGGAATGGGAGGCAGCCAATAAGGCAATCCATGAAGCGATAGAGCACCTGACGGACTTTAGGAAGCAGGAGGGTGCCGCGTTGCAAAAGAAATTTGCTGAAAAGATTGATAACATTTCAGTGCTGTTGACATCTATAGAACCTTACGAGAAATCGAGAGTGGAAAAGATACGCGAAAAGATTGTTGAGGGACTGAAAAATATTCCGGAAGTCGAATATGATAAAAACAGACTGGAACAGGAACTGATTTACTATATTGAGAAGTTGGATATCAGCGAAGAAAAACAAAGGCTGGCTAATCATCTGAAGTATTTCCGTCAGACGATGGACGATGGTCACGGACAAGGTAAAAAACTCGGTTTTATAGCCCAGGAAATGGGACGTGAAATCAACACGACAGGTAGTAAGAGTAATCAGGCTGAAATGCAGAACATCGTAGTTAAGATGAAAGATGAACTGGAGCAGATTAAAGAACAGGTATTAAACGCACTTTAATTCTAATGAGAGGAAAGTTGATCATTTTTTCCGCGCCAAGCGGAAGTGGTAAAAGTACCATCATTAATTGGTTGATGAAACATGATGAACTGAATATGGCATTCAGTATATCGTGTACGAGTAGACCACCGCGTGGAACAGAGAAGAACGGAGTGGAGTATTTCTTTATAACTCCGGAGGAGTTCCGGACGAGGATAGAGCATGGTGAGTTCTTGGAATACGAGGAAGTCTATAAAGACCGTTTCTACGGCACACTGAAACAACAAGTTGAAAAACAGTTGGACAAAGGTGAAAACGTGGTGTTCGATGTGGATGTCAAGGGCGGTTGTAATATTAAGAAGTATTATGGTGATCAGGCCATGAGTATATTCATCCAGCCTCCTTCGATAGAAGAACTAAGGCGAAGACTGGAAGGACGGGCTACTGATACTCCTCAGGTAATAGAAGACCGTTTGGCGAGAGCTTCTTATGAGTTGACGTTTGCTTCCCAATTCGATCAAGTTGTAGTGAATGATGAGTTGGATAAGGCGGAACGCAATACATTCGATATCGTGAAGAAATTTATAGATAAGTAGCAATCCTAAGATGCGTTTAAGAACGGGTATATATGGTGGTTCATTTAATCCGATACATAACGGTCATATTCTATTAGCCAGAAAGTTATTGAATTTGACCGACTTGGACGAAATATGGTTTGTCGTGTCCCCACAGAATCCATTGAAATCTGTTTCAGAACTGTTGAACGATGACAAACGGCTCGAGTTGGTTCGTATGGCATTAGAAAATGAGTGTGGACTAGTGGCGTCTGACTATGAATTCCATTTACCTAAACCATCATATATGTGGGATACATTGCAGAATCTTTCGCATGATTATCCTGACAGGGAGTTCGTATTAATAATAGGTGCAGACAATTGGAATACTTTTAATAAATGGTATCACAGCGAAGACATAGTCAAACATTATCATATTGTGATATATCCCCGTAAAGGGACTTCGCTGGATATAACGGAAATACCTGATTATGTAACGATGGTTGAAGCAGAACTGATAGATATCAGCAGTACACAAATACGTTTAGATATAAAGGAAGGTAAAAATATTTGTAATCTGGTTCCAAAAAAGGTATGTGAAGTTATTAAACGAGACGGATTGTATCTGTAAACGTTAAAATACAGACAAATAAGTTTTTTTCAAATTTAAAGCAGTAATTTTGCAGACAAATAATTTTTTAATGAAATATATAAGTCAACTTGCCCGATTGGTCAGCTGGGTCTTCAGTCCAATACGGACAAACTTTTGTTTCTTTTGTTTTATGTACATATTAGGTCTGACATGTGCATTAAACGAAATCACTTTGCATGTAAAAGGTGCGACACCTTATCCTCTTTCGGCGTTAGAACTCTTTTTTGACCTATATATTATATGCGTTATACTGGCAGTAATACCCCAAAAGATCAGGAAATGGATTAGATCTATTGTTTGTGTTATTCTTTATATGGCAGCCATCATAGATGTGTTCTGTTATGTTAAGTTTGAATCTACCCTTACACCTACGATGCTTCTTTTGGTCGGGGAAACAGATAGTCGTGAAGCAGGTGAATTTTTAAGTAGCTATGTAACATTAGATACCTTGATGTCATTGCTCGGATGGGTTCTCGTAATAGCTTTTGTACATTTGTGTATTTTCTGTTCTCAATTTATTCATTGGAGAAAATCGAATTTTAAGTTACGTCTTGATATATTTAAGGATGTGGCATTAAAATTTACAGACAAGATACAGCCTGTGCTGGGCATATTCGTGATATGGCTAATTGTGGACGGTTATATACAATGTTCGGCTAACAAATCAGCGACATTTAAGTTGATGTCTGGGAACAGTATAGGAGAAGTGGAGCATACACTGACAGAAAAGGATCATGCCGTGTTATATTTACCGATCTACAGACTTGTTTTCAGTGAATATGCTAACCATCTGGCTGCTAAACAAGTTGAAAAACTAATAGAAGCGAAAGACAAAATACGCGTAGACAGTTGCTCTTATCGAAGCAAGAATATCATACTGATTATAGGTGAAAGTTATAATAAGTATCATTCCCAGTTGTATGGTTATAACAAACGTACGACTCCTAGACAGAAGGCGATGGCTAAGAGCGGTCGACTGGTCGCTTTCGACGATGTCGTAGCACCCTGGAACCTCACTAGTTATGTATTCAAAAATGTACTTTCCATGCACGCTGTAGGAGAACCTGGAGAGTGGTGTGATAAACCGTTGTTCCCAGAACTGTTCAGAAAGGCAGGATACAAAGTGGCTTTCTTGACTAATCAGTTCTTGCCTCAAGCCAAGGAAGCTGTCTATGACTTTAGTGGCGGCTTCTTTATCAATAATCCTGAGTTAAGTAAAGCGCAGTTTGACATCAGAAATACCTCGTTGCACAGGTACGATGATGGTGTACTGGCAGATTTTAATCAATTAAGAAAATATGATGGTAATCACAACCTGCTGATATTTCATCTTATGGGGCAGCATGTTAATTACAAACAACGTTTCCCTTCAGACAGAAAGAAATTTACGGCAGATGATTATGACCGTCCACAATTGTCTGGTAGGGAAAAGAGTATATTGGCGGATTATGACAATGCTGTATTGTATAACGATTCAATAGTTAATGAAATCGTAAAGAAGTTTGAAAATACGGATGCAATAGTTATATATATGCCCGATCATGGTGAGGAATGTTTTAATAACGATTTCCATTATTATGGCCGTCTGCATTCGGCAGAGATTGATGCCCGTTTGGCTAGGGAAGAGTTTGAAATACCGTTTTGGATATGGTGCTCTCACAAATATGCCATCAAGCATCCTGATATTTTTAATGAAATAGTAAATGCAAGGCACAGACCGTTTATGACAGACAATCTTGCACATGTGCTATTATATCTTGCAGGAATATCTTGCCCTGAATATAAATCGAAAGCAAATATACTTAGTCCTGACTTTGATGCCAGCCGTCCGAGAATATTAAAAGGAACAACAGACTATAATAAGTTGAAAAAGGCAAAATGATGAAACAGCAACTAATAAGTTTGGCCGAATCAAAGGCTTTAAGAGGAATCGCGATATTGGGCATTATCTTACACAATTATTGTCATTTTCTGCCAGCCGTGCAGGAAAATGAATATACTTTTGAAGAGAAATGGCCCAACATGTTACTTAATAGTGTGATTACTTTAGGACATAATTGCGTGATAGATTTCCTCTCTTTTTTTGGTTGCTATGGCGTACCGGTATTTCTTTTTGTCAGTGGTTATGGACTTGTCATGAAATATGAAAACGACAAGGCAGAAAAGATAAGACCTCTATCGTTTATCGGATATCATTACTTAAAATTATTCCGATTGATGTTTCTTGGATACATCGCATTCGTTGTCGTATGCTTTTTGCATCCGAACGGGTATCATGGTTATTCTTTTGGGAATATTGTCGCTCAGATGCTTATGTATATCAATGTCCTTCCAAGTCCAGATAAGATTATTAAACCCGGACCTTATTGGTTCTTTGGGTTGATGATACAGTTGTATATTGTATATAGGTTGTTCCTCTACAGGAGACATTGGGCATATACTGTATGTATGGTCGTATTTTGTTGGCTTATACAAGAATTTTGCGATCCGGCAGGTGAAACGATCAACCGCATAAGATACAACTTTTTTGGTGGAATGCTACCCTTTGGTGCTGGTATATTATTCGCACGTTATGGAAAAGAAATGAGTCGATTGACTTATGCAGCTATCATGCTAGTGTCCTTATTCCTTATATGTGTTTCGAGTTTTAATTTCCATGCGTGGTTATGGACTCCCTTGTTCATCGTGTCTGCAACATTGGGCATCGTAAAAATACTACCTCTGATTTTAATGAAAGTATTTGTTTGGTTTGGTGCGATATCTGCTGCATTGTTTGTCGCTCATCCTATCACAAGAGAGATAATTATACCGATGTCTTATCATGGGATGGTATGGACAGGTATTATCATATATTTAATTTCGTCAATAGCTTTGGCATGGCTGTTTAAATATATATTCCGTTATATACCCAAACCTAAACTGAAATAGAAAAGGTGATAAAGTCGATTGAAATAGGTAATATAAGCAAGTATCGAAGTGAACTGATGGGTTTCGCGATGCTGATAGTTATTATGTTCCATACAGGAATGGAACATCGCTATCTGATGTGGAGCTTAGTAAAATGTGGTAATGTCGGAGTTGATTTTTTCCTTTTTTTGAGTGGGATAGGATTATGGTATTCATGGTCAAAGACTCCTGATATAAAGCATTTCTTTTCACGTAGGTATCTCAGGGTATATCCGACATGGCTTATCATTGTTCCTTTCTTTTATATTCCTAATTATCTGAATGGTGGCGGATATAGCAGAAATATCATCGATTTGATTGCCAATATAACATTCAATTGGAGTTTCTGGCGAATAGACGACCTTACGTTTTGGTATGTCCCGGCATTGATGATGATGTATTTGTTCGCACCACTTTATATGACACTTATAAGAAAGCACCCCATGTACAAATGGTTACCGATAGCCGCGATTATTTTTTGTTTTATACAGCAATATGTCATGCCTGTACACAATGTAGTAGGACATATAGAGATCTTTTGGAGCAGAATACCGATATTCCTTCTTGGAATAAATTGTGGAGAGTTGGTGAAGGAAAAGCGCACTATTGATAGTACAGCTATTTGGCTCATCGCGATAATCTTTGTCATGAGTCTTATTGTCTGTGTTAATTTTGAAATGAATTGGAGGGGACGTTACCCGCAATTTCTGGAACGAATGAACTATATACCATTAACGGTTACATCTATATTGTTGTTGATAGAACTGTTTAAGCATACGTCAAAATGGATTCTTAAATCATTGTCATTCATAGGAGGTATTAGTCTAGAGGTATATCTGTTGCATTTGCATTTTGTATTAGTAAGAGTCCAAACATTACATTTAGGATTCTGCATTACAGTGGTAATAACTAGTTGTATATCATTGTTAGCAGGTTGGCTTCTGCACAAGGTGATACAATATATAATAAGTATCTTAACTAGTAACCCTATGAAGATTATTACAAAATGAAAGGAATCATAAAAATATTACGACCTAAACAATGGTTGAAAAACGTCTTCGTTTTTGTTCCAATATTTTTTGGAGGCAGTCTGCTTGATACTTCTGATATATTGTCAGGCATTATAACATTCTTTGCGTATAGTTTTGCAGCATCATCTGTATACTGTTTCAATGATATTATAGATGTTGAAGCGGACAGAAAACATCCTGTAAAATGTCATCGTGCCATTGCTTCAGGTGAAATATCAATCAAGCAGGGATACCTGTTGATGTTATTCATGATATTATTGTCTATATTTACTACATTCTTCTTAAAAGAGAATGCATGGATTGTATTGGGAATCATATTGTTCTATTGGATTATGAATATGGCATATTGTGCAAAACTGAAACAATATGCTATCGTTGATGTATGTATTATAGCACTAGGATTTGTGTTGCGAATCTTTGCCGGTGGAGTGGCTACAGGTATTGTACTCAGTAAATGGATCGTACTGATGACATTTCTTCTTACATTATTCCTTTCTTTTGCAAAGCGGAGAGATGATGTGTTAAGGATGAACGATACGGGGGAAGCTCCCCGCAAGAATACAATAAGGTATAATCTGACGTTTATCAACCAGGCCATCACTATAGCTGCTTCTGTGACACTTGTCTGTTATATCATGTATACCGTCTCATCCGAAGTGACAGCTAATTTTCACACAGACTATCTTTATCTTACAAGTGTTTTTGTCTTGTTAGGTTTCCTCAGGTATATTCAGATTACAGTCGTAGATAAAAGGAGTGGTGATCCGACGAAGATCATGTTTCGAGATAGGTTTACTCAGATTGTGGTACTGATGTGGATATTGTCTTTCCTTATCATCATATATTTATTATAATGAGAATCTATGCTTTTGATTTTGACGGAACTCTTACTACAAAAGATACGCTGATCGAGTTCTTTAGGTATGCCAAGGGAAATCTGTCTTTCCTTATAGGTTTCATTATATATGCTCCGATACTCATATTAATGAAGTTGTGTTTATATCCTAACTGGAAAGCAAAACAACAGTTGTTTTCATACTTTTTTAAAGGTATGGATATCAAACAATTCGATATGATATGTAAGCGGTTCGCCACGGAGCATAGAGAACTGTTGCGTAAGAAAGGAGTTGACACGATTAAAGATTGTCTGAAAAGGAACGATAAGGTATTGATTGTTAGTGCCAGTATTGATAATTGGATTTCTCCTTTTTTTGAAGGATTGGATGTGCAGATATTGGGAACAAAGATAGAAATAGAAAATGGAATATTAACAGGCCGATTCCTTACAGACAATTGTTACGGACAGGAAAAAGTGAACCGTATCATTGGGCAATATCCGAATCGCAATGAGTATCAACTGATAGCATACGGAGACAGTAGAGGTGATAAAGAATTGTTAGAATATGCAGATAAAGGATATTATAGACCGTTTTGACAGCACGCACAAACTGAAGATATGTGAAGTAGCACGTTTCGTATTAGTTGGAATCATAGCAACGATCATACAATTCGTGACATACAGAATTTGTCTTTTGTATATGAATCCTACGGCAGCGAACACTGTTGGATACGTCGTAAGTTTTGTCTTCAATTTCTACGCGTCCACAAAATACACCTTTAAGGTGAAGTCTGATGCAAAACATGGACTAGGATTCGCTTTTTCCCATGTAATCAATTATCTGATGCAGACAGGACTGCTCAATCTCTTTATATGGATGGGAGTTAGTAAGAATTGGGCTCAGATACCGATGTTTTGTATATGCGTACCTACAAATTTTGTGTTAGTGAGATTTTTTTTAAAAAGATAGATAATGAAGAGTATATTAAATTTGTTCAAAATAAGGAAGAACGAAAAATTTCCTGTGTTGATAATGTTCATCTTATTTACGATTATAAACAGTTTAGTCGTGTATAAGTATTATGATATATTTACAAGAACATATACATATTATAAGAATATTTTTGTCCATTATTTCCAAATATCCGGTTTCGATCCTATAACTTATGCCGTATTATCAGACTGGAATACGTATTACAATGTATTCAGACACCCATTACTGGCTTTCTTTATGTTCCCTCTGTATTTGATTAATAGCGGACTTATTTGGCTTACTAATATAAATTGTGCGGTCTTTATTGTCGCAATATTGTTGATCGTATGTGCTACTTACTCATTTGTTTTTATTTATAGAATCTTTAAAGATGTCTTGAAATTAGGACAGTTCGATTCCATGCTGTTATCAATACTATACTTTTCATTCGCATATATATTGGTTACGATAACCGTTCCTGATCATTTCGCCTTTTCTATGTTATTCTTATTGTTTACAATCTATCTGGCTGGAATCAAAATGCAACAGAATGAATGTTTTAAGTATTGGCAGACCATCGTTTTGTTTGTATTGACGGCAGGTGTTACATTAAGTAATGGTGTCAAGACATATATATATGAATTGTTTGTAGGTGGAAGGAAGTTTTTCAAACTGAAACATCTGATTTTTGTTGTGGTTGTACCACCATTGATGATGTGGTTGTTTTGCCAACAAGAATATCGAATATACGTGTGGCCACATGAGCACGAGCAGGCTCTTAGAAAAATGAAACAGGCAAAGTCAGATCAACAAAAGATTTTTGACTCGTATGCTGATTCAACGGGTATTAGGGATTCTGCCACTATTGCTGTTGCCACTAAAAAGATATATCGGGCAAAAATTAGAGCGATACATTATAGAAATATGAAAGACCCTTGGAATGCAAATCAAGGCAAATCGATCAAAAAAGAAGGCTTTTGGAAATGGACTGATATTTCGACCCCACGAATACCTACTATTGTTGAGAATTTGTTAGGAGAGTCAATGCAATTCCATAAACAACATTTTATGGAGGACGTTCTGAGAGGTCGCCCTGTCATTGTTGAATATGATTCTATATTTAATTACATTATAGAATTTGTCATTGTCGTTATGTTTTTCATCGGCATATTCTGTGGTCGGAAATCCCGCTTCTTATGGATGTGTATAACAGGTTCCGTTTTTGATATGATACTTCATCTTGTCATTGGTTTTGGAATTAATGAAGTGTATATAATGAGTGCACACTGGTTGTTCGTCATACCAATATCGATAGGTTTTATGATGAAAGTGGCGCGTAACCGACTAAAACTATACAGCAGGAGTGTACTGATGGCTGTCACTTTGTTTTTATTGACATACAATAGTTGGCTGTTTGTTGGTTTTCTTTTGAAGTAGGAAATGTGATAAAATGCAGACCCATCTTATCAATGGACAAAAAACCTCTTGTAGAAAGCTATTAGGAAATAACTGATACGTGGAGGAAGCATGATAGCTGTTTTATCACCGAGCGAACAATTCAAGCCGAATATCGCTTTCAGATGCTTATAGTATGGATAGACATAAAAAGACTTTTGATTGATGAAATTCTCGTATGTCTTGATTTGGTGTATATGGAAAGAGTTCTCATATCGATTCCACTTCGGTTTAAGTGCGCTCTTTAAAATGTCATCATAAAGCATTGCCTCTTCGATATTAAGAGTGCGGTCGTTTGGCAATCCCATATTATATAAATATACGCAATCCTCAATAAAGTATGCTTTTGGTGATTTCATCAAACATTTTATCTGCATGAATATATCTTCTGCAGATCTGATGGAAGCCGGGGCATCGAGACAACTGTCGAGTAACTCTTTCTTGAACAAAACAGCCCATAATACACAGAATTTCGCTTTACATTGAAGAAGCTCGTCAACCATCAATTCACAAGATACGATACCTCTTCTTCCCGTTGAAACCTTTGTTCCGTCCTGCTTCATGTAAGTAGCTATTATTTCATCGGCATCATTATTCGTGATTGCAGAATACATCGTTGATAAAGCATGTGGTAATAATTTGTCGTCGGAATCAACGAATGTTATGTATTTCCCTTTTGCCTGCTTTACGCCATAGCGCCTTGCTGCTGTTACTCCACTGTTAGCAATATGATAAACCTTTAATTTCGGACATTCTTTAGCTATGGTGTCGCAGATAATACCGGATTTATCATTACTGCCATCATCTACAGCGATGACTTCATAATCAAAAAAGTCTTGTGCCAATGTGCTTGCCAGACAGTCTTTTACGTAATCTTCTTTATTGTAAACAGGTATGATGATGGATATTTCCATAATAGTTGTCCCCTCTTTTATGCTTTACTTTTATGTATAAAACTAAGACACTCTTCTAATATTTTCACATGCGTCACTTTCATGATGACAAAATAAAGGATGCTGGCAATAAGAATTTTGCTTATCAGAACCAGCAACATGTTGTTAATGAACAAGGTGGCAAAATAGGTGATAACCATTACGACGAGAGATACGATCATAAAAGGAACAATATCTCGTATGAAATCCATAAAACGTAATTTGATGAGGTGTTTTGCAAAGAAGAGCCAAACAAATATCCATAATATATTAAAGATGGTGTAAATAGTAACCATTGTTTCTATCCCATATCGATAGAATATAAGCATGACGCCAATTTGAACCAAAATTTGCATTATATTACACCACATATAGATGTCAGATCTTCCATGACTGATGACAAGATTCTGATAAAGAGTATAAAAAGGGAAGAACGCACCGCTTATACAAAGAATTTGCATAAGTATGATACTGTCAATCCATTTGGCTGAAATAGTAATGAGAATGAACTCTTTGGCAATTAATGCCAGACCAAACATTGATGGGAAGACCAAAAAAGCGGTAAAACGTGTCATCTTTCTGAATACACGCTTCTCCCTTTCTGCTTCATCCGTGAGCGATGACAATACGGGTTGCGCTACTTGCGCCACAGTACCTGATACAAATGAATAAGCCATCGTATCCCATTTGTACGCTTGTGAGAAATTACCAACGATTTTTGCCGAAAACAGTCGACCGAATATAAAGGTAAGTATATTGTTGCTTACACTATTAACAATCGTGGTTACTAAGATCTTGACGCTGAAACCAAACATCCTTCTTATAGGAGTGAAATCAATGTGGAATGAAGGATGCCACGATGTATAATAGTATCTGCCGATATTGATGACGCTTATATATGTTATCTGTTGCCAAGCCAGACTCCAATAAGCCAGACCTTCCAAAGCCATAGCGATACCAGTAATACCGGAAACGATAAGAGCAACGATGCCAATAATAGCCGATTCCTTATTCATCATGTTCTTAAACATATAGGCATTGTGGGCAATACCAAATGACGCTATTACAAACGACAGAAATACGATTCGAGATAGTTTTACAAGACATGGCTGCCTAAAATAACTCGCAATCAAAGGGGCACAGAAAAATAATATGATATAGATGACAATGCTTGTCGTAATATTAAACCAAAAAACGGCATTATAGTCATTGGCTGTCGGCTTCTTGATATTTACAATGGCATTCGTAAAACCACTACTTTGGAGGTTTCCTGCAATAGCCGAGAATATAGCAAGCATACCAACAAGCCCATAATCATCAGGAGATAAAAGTCGAGCGAGGAAAATACCGATGATTATATTTAGTATTTGTGTGGTGCCGTTGTTTAATGCTCCCCAAAATAAGCCTTTTGCAGTTTTTTCTTTAAGAGATTCCATCGTAAGTTTTAATCTTTGTGCAAATTTAGCATTAAAGGTTTGAATATCAAAAGAAAATGACTAATTTTGCATAAAATTACATATATGACAATTTATTTTTATCATACAGAAGATTTACAATATGAATATGCTGAATGGGAAAAAGGGGAATTTCCAGGACATTTACTATATGGAGCCACTCATTTAAAAGATTTCGGTATAGACATGATCATGCATAAGCATGTCGAGATATCCAACAGGGTTCTTTTGGCCTTGAATACTTTCTGGCAAATCATCATGTGCTGTAGATCGTTCAAGGTAATTTACGCCACTCATTATAAAGGACTTGAGATATTAATATTCTTACGCGCCCTAGGATTATTCAACAAACCGATCGTAGTTTGGCATCACCAACCCATTATTACTCCTTCTAACAAATTGAGAGATTTATTAGGACGATTGTTTTATCGTGGGATGGATCATCTTTTTTTCTTTTCGCAAAAGTTGTACGATGACTCTCTCGTGTCATCCAAGGCAAAAAAGGAAAGAATGCATGTCGGGCATTGGGGTGCTGACTTGGACTTTTATGACACCATATTATCTGACTCGGATACGAATACAAGATGTGGCTTCATTTCAACGGGTAAGGAGAAAAGGGATATGACCACTTTGGTTAAGGCTTTTAATGCGACGGGTGCTTCTCTTGATATATACCTTAATAAGATGAATGGTACATTCAGTTACGAAAATTTATTTAAAAACCTGGAGACAAGAGATAATATACAAGTACATTTTATATCAGGACTCATTCCCAATAAATTGAGTGAATTGGTAAATCAGTCAATGTGTGTCGTTATCTGTTGTAAGGAAACTAAGTATACAGTCGGACTTACTACTGTTGTTGAAGCCTTGGCTTTGCGACTGCCTGTTATATGCAGCAGAAATCCACAGATACCGATAGACTTTGATAAGGAAGGATGTGGAATATCTGTGCCATATTATGACGCTGCTGGTTGGATTAATGCCATAGAATATATCACGTCACACCCAGATGAGGCAAGTGAGATGGGACGCAAAGGTCGTGAACTTGCGGAGCGGTTATTTAATGATCGTCAATGTGCAAAAGAAGTAGCCGATGTGATTCTGTCACTTTGATTATATGTGCTTGTCGCGTCCTGTACATTTTTTTATTCTATTGGAAATAGAACCGGTTATTTTCTTGAAATTGCCGTAACGGATGTTCAGAATCAATTCTTCTAAAGACCTGCCTATTTTAATCCAAGGGTGCCTCCATCCCATGATTTTAAAATAACTGTTTTTGTATTCTACATTTTCTATAACATAACGTGGATGTTTGATGACTCCTGTTAACTCATAACGTTTCATCGTGAATATACGTCTGTATCCTCTAGGCATCGTTTTTAGTGATGTGTTATAATGAGTAGAGTCGCCTATGGGACCGAGATTGTTGATCATGTTATGTGTCGGTACAATACTGAGACCCGAATTAAGCAACATTGTTGACAAGAAAATCGTTTCGTAATATGCGCGTCCTGTTTCGCGATGACATTTGCATGCGTAAACAAAATCCTTTAGATATTTACGTTGTTTGATCAGGGCCTGCAGTTGGTGCATGTTGAATTTGTCGTCAAGGAAAGAGTGCTGTTCGTCCCATTTGTCTATCACTCTTTTCCAACTGGCCCAGCCCCAAATTGAAAAAGTTGAAGTGAAAAAATAATCGTAAGGCACGTCACTCGTAATCTCCTCAGGGTTAAAACCAGAGATGATAGAGATTCGTTCATCATTTTCATATTTATCAAGCAATTCTTTACAGAAACGGAAGAATGAAACAGAAGGAATACTGTCATCCTCGAATACAATACATTTGTCAACGATGGAGAATGCCCATTTTTGTGCATTATAGTTGGATGGGTCGCAACCTTCGTTTATGGTTTGGTATTTTTCGTGTACCTCACAATCCCAGTCTATATCACTGACGATTTTACGGCATGCTTCTATTCCTACCAGGTCATTCTCATTTCTTGGACCGTCTTGGTATAAGAACAATTTAGAAGGACGTGCTTTACGCACTTCGTCAAATACAAGTTTTAATGATTCCGGTCTGTTAAAAAACAGGATCAGTACCGCTACATCTATGTTCGCTGGATTTTTCATGTACAATTGATATATAGTGCAAAAATACTATTATTTGTTTGAAATTCAAAATAAAAATATTAATTTTGCATAAGATAAAACCAAAATATCAATATGCGATGAAGAAGGTATTCCATATTATTACCCATTTTGGGATGGGTGGTGCAGAAAGGGTCGCAATCAATATTGCTGAATCCGACAACAGGGATATTGAATACCATATAGTTGAGGTTATGCGTTCTCATTCTGAATTTTCTATGATGCTCATGAAAGAAATGGATGATTCGCATATCTATTATCATCGTGCTCATATTCCTGATATAAAGTTTCATTTCGTTTTTGAAAGATTTGCAGCCTTATGTTTCCCGTTTTGGTTTATATTCATCTTTTTAAAGTATAAACCCGATGCGATTCATTCTCATACAGAGGTCCCAGATTTAAGCGTATATATTTTTTTCAAGTTGTTGCCTTTCTTAAAGAAAAGATGTAAATTGGTAAGGACGATCCATAACACTAAATTATGGACAGGGCAGAAAGAAATGGGTGCTAAGGTAGAACGGTTCTTTGTCAACAGTGGAACGAATGTTTCTATATCTCAATCTGTGCGTTCTTGTTATCAGAATGTATATCGACAACCGACACCAATCATTTATAATGGAGTCGCCCCTGTATCTCAACAAAAATATGAAGGTATCGTGCCCGATAAAATCAATGTGTTGTTTGCCGGCCGATTTGAACCCCAAAAAGGGATAAGCACTTTGATCAGAATCATTAAAAGTATGGAGGAAGACAAAACTTATTTCTTTCATATAATCGGTGATGGTTCACTGAAAAATGAAATATACAGGAATTTATCGGATGGCAGTAATGTTTCAGTTTGCAGTACGATGTCAGGGCTATCCTCCTATATGTCATCTTTCGACTATATGATAATGCCTTCGGAGTTTGAAGGTTTAAGTATCCTTTCCATAGAAGCATCTTTTGCGAAACTTCCGGTTATTATCAATAATTGCTCTGGTCTGAAAGATACATTGCCGGAAACATGGCCTTTGAAAGTCGAAAATAACAGTATTGACGATTACAAAAGAATCTTTCAACAGGTATTACCAATGACGGACAGGACCTGTTTGGCTCAGGTGTCATACGATTATGTTTCAGAGCATTTCAGTATAAAGAAAATGCAGGCGGAGTACGAAAAACTATATTAAATGTGCTCATTTCTAAAAATAAGAAAATCAGAATACTTTGTGACGATAGTCGCACTGGTTATGATATTGCTACTGAATGAATTGATCATATCAAAATTTTTCGTCTTGTTCGCCAACTATAATGCGCATTCATGGAATGTATTTATGCGCAATTTTCACATGTCAGGTTTTGATCCGATTACTTATGAAGTTGTAACTGATTGGAAAATAGGATATAATATTCTTCGCCATCCATTGCTCCCTTTTATGATGTATCCTTTCTATCTTGCAAATCAACTTCTTTGGACGCTTACAGGAGCGAATTGCGTGCAATTCGTTGTAGGTTCATTACTCGTGTTTTGTTCATTCTATTCTTTCATTTTTATATATCGCATTATCCATGATCTAATAAGTCTGTCCAGATTTGATTCTATATTGCTGTCATCATTTTTTTTCAGTTTTTCTTATATAATGGTAGCCATTATCGTTCCGGATCATTTTTGTCTTTCCCTGTTTCTGATACTTCTTACTTTGTACCGGGCGGGTTATAAAATGAAAAACAAACAGCAGTTTTCGGTATGCGAGATGCTTATTCTGTTTGTCGTTACTGCAGGTGTAACCATGAGTAATGGATTAATCGTATTTATGGCAGTCCTGTTCACTAACGGAAAAAAAACCTTTCAGCCCAGACTGATTGTAACTGCAATCCTTTCTTCCGTCATTATACTCGGGATCGGAACTTCTCTCAACGCTTTAATGTCGAAAGCGAACGCACCTACTGTGACTACCTGGGTGGATACATCCACTCCCAGATTAGATACTGTATTGGAAAATTTCTTTGGTGAGTCGATTCAATTACACAGAGAGAGTATATTGGGTGATGTATTGGTGCGACGTCCGGTGATCGTGAGATATACTTGGACGGCACAGTATGCAGTAGAATCAATCATCCTTTTACTGTTTTTAGTCGGTCTCTATGAAGGTCGTCGCTCCAGATTTCTATGGTTGAACATGGCTTGTCTTTTGTATGCCGTATTATTACATTTAGTGATAGGATTTGCAATAAATGAGGTGTATATCATGTCTGTACATTGGATATATGTTATACCTATCTCCATCGCTTATATATATCGAAAGTCTAAAGATTATCATCATGTCATCTTATTATTGCGTATGTGCGTGATATTTTTAACCATATATTTATGGTGTTATAATGGCATCTTATTGTATAATTATCTAACATGGCCACTTATAAACTAATGACGAGACAGAAAAATGAATATAATTATTGCGTAACGGATAAAAAATTGTAATTTTGCAATCAGAAACAAAGATGTAAATATGGATATATCAGATATTAAAGAGCAATGGGATGCAACAATCCTTGATATTCTTAAGGCATTTATACGTATTTGCCAAGAGCACGATCTTACCTATTATTGCTGTGCAGGTACGGCCATCGGTGCCGTAAGGCACAACGGCATCATACCATGGGACGATGATATAGATGTATTGATGCCCCGTCCCGATTATGATAGGTTTATACAGATAGCACAAAATAAGTCAATGGAGAAATATGAGGTAATCACCGCCTTTAATAATAATAAGTATCCATTGTATTTCTCAAAGTTGGCTAACAAGAATACTACATTGTTCGAAGACAGACAAATACCTTGTATCACCGGATTGTATGTCGATATATTCCCGTTGGACGGAACCTCGGATGATGTGAACGAGGCTGTGAGATTGAAGCATAAGTTTACTAAAGTTGTAAATCGACTGAATGCCATATCTACCCATAACACATTCTCTGAATATATGAATCTGTTGGGTGATACAAAAGAGTGGGGGCGTTTTGCTATCAAGACATACGCTTTCTTTTTCAGAAGCCATGTCAGAAAGGTGTTGTTGAACCAACTCGAAAACATAAGTCGAGAACATGATTATCAAAAATCTAAGAACGTGATCGTTTACAGCGGTTCTTATGGTGACAAAGAAGTATTTCCAAAAGAATGGCTCGGACATGGGTCCGAGTTTAAGTTTGAAGATACTACAGTACGCCTTCCGGAACAATATGATATTTATCTGCGTCATTTTTTTAATGACTATATGCAGTTTCCTCCAGAAGCTGAAAGAAAGGAAAAACATAGTCGTGTCTATATAAATCTTGATGCAAAAGAATCTTTGAAAGAGGTCATGAATAAAATCATCTAATTATGAATTACGCATTGATTATAGCTGGAGGATCCGGCAACAGAATGGGACAGGATATCCCCAAACAGTTTATGCACGTGGACAATTGTCCGATAATTATCCATACAATGAACTGTTTTCAGAAGCACCCGGATATAAACGGAATAGCTGTGGTGTGTCTGGAAGGATGGAATACAGTCTTGCAATCTTATGCAAACCAGTTTTCCATCACCAAGTTGAAATGGATTTTCCCTGGAGGCAGTAATGGTCAGGAATCTATAAAAAATGGTATAGAAGGTCTTGATAAAGCCGGATGTAAGGGCGATGACATGATTCTTATTCATGATGCAGTACGTCCATTGTTGTCTCAGGAGATTATTTCCTCCAACATTGCTATCTGTGAAAAATATGGATATGCCATTACAGGCATCAAGTGTAGGGAAGCAATTCTGGAAAGTGAAGACGGCTTTACGGCATCCATGAGTATTCCACGTGATAAATTGATACGAACTCAGACCCCTCAGACGTTCAGACTTAAAAACATCCTTGCCGCACACCATGAGGCAAAAGATAGGGGTATCTTGAATTCAGTGGCATCATGTACCCTGATAGCTGAACTTGGAGGACATGAGATGCACATCGTTCCCGGTTCAGAGAAAAACATCAAAATTACGACTGTAGAAGATCTTGAAATATTAAAAGCGTTGATGAATACGACGAAAGAATCATGGTTGAAATGATGTCATACGAAGATTCTGTCAGACAGATGGCTCTTGCTGATTTGCCATGGGACAAACTGGAAGAGAAAAATATTCTCATAACAGGGGCCACGGGATTGATCGGCTCGTGTATGATAGATATACTGATGGCTCGTAAGCATTCCTACCATGTGTACGCGGCAGGCAGAAATGAACAAAGAGCGAAAGTGAAATTCGCAAAATACACAACCGAACCGACTTTCCATTTCGTTCATTATGATGTGATGACTCCTCTTGAGTCTGATATCGACTTCCATTATATCATTCATGCTGCAAGTAATGCTAGTCCCAATTTCTTCAAAAATGACCCCGTGGGTGTAATGAAATCAAATATTTCAGGTACATCCAATCTGATAGAGTATGGTATAACCCATTCAATGGAACGTTTTTTGTATGTATCGTCAGGAGAAGTTTATGGAGAAGGATGTACTGGTAAATGGAAGGAAGAGGACAGCGGCTATGTCGACAGTATGACTCTGCGGGCATGTTATCCTACATCCAAGAGGGCGGCGGAAACTTTGTGTATGGCTTATCTCCATCAGTATGACAAAGACATCGTTGTCGGTAGGCCATGCCATACGTATGGACCCGGTTTTACCGAAAATGACAATAGGGCATACGTGCAGTTTTTAAAGGATGCCCTTTCAAGTAGGAATATTATTTTAAAAAGTCGCGGAGAACAATACCGGTCATGGATATATGTCGCAGATTGTGCTTGTGCTTTGTTTTATATTTTATTGCTCGGACACAAAGGAACGGCTTATAATATTGCAAACGAAGAGTCCAATATAACCCTTTTTCAGTTTGCCAGCAAGATTGCCGAAAAGGTTGGTCGCAAAGTGGAATTCCAATTAGCTTCCGAAACTGAATGTATAAATGAAACCAAAATCACAAAAGCGGTTTTTGATACGACCAGACTGAATGAATTAGGATGGGAACCTTTATACGACCTTTCCAAAGGTTTGGATATAACTATAAATACTCTTAGGAATAAGGTATGATAGTATATACCAAAAGGTTAATAATTATAAATTTCAGATAATAATAATTAAATCAGATATTTTTACCCCGCTTAATTTTCAACTTCCGATTATACTTTGTACCTTTGCAGTCCGATTATTTCGGGGATAAACTTAGAATCCCTTCGGATGTAGTGTTAATAGTTGTACTTTGGCCGAGTGCAATGGTTAGTGAATCGACATTCAGAGAAAAAAGTTTTTTAGTAGTTAAACAATTTAAAAGTCAAAATGAACACTTTAAGTTACAAAACAATTTCCGCTAACAAGGAAACAGTAAATAAGGAGTGGGTTATCGTAGACGCCAGTGACCAGATTGTAGGCCGCTTGTGCTCTAAAGTAGCAAAACTGCTTCGCGGAAAGTACAAACCAAACTTCACACCTCATGTAGACTGTGGAGATAATGTTATTATCATCAATGCCGCTAAGGTCGTTTTCTCAGGAAAGAAAGAGACAGATAAGGTATACACACGTTATACTGGTTATCCAGGTGGTCAGCGTTTTAATACGCCAGCTGAATTGCGTAATCGTAAAGACGGTATCGACAAGATTATCCGCCATGCCGTTAAGGGTATGCTTCCTAAAGGTCCTTTAGGTCGTAGCTTGATGGACAATCTCTACGTTTTCGATGGTTCAGAGCACAATAAAGAGGCTCAACAGCCAAAATCAATTGATATTAACCAGTATAAATAATTAAAGATGGAAGTAGTTAATGCATTAGGTCGCCGTAAAAGTGCAGTTGCACGTGTTTACGTTAGCGAAGGTACAGGCAAGATTACCATAAATAAGAAAGATATTACAGAATATTTCCCATCAGCAATTCTCCAGTATGTTGTTAAACAGCCACTAGAGTTGTTAGAAGCTCTTGAGAAATATGATATTAAAGCAAACCTTGACGGTGGTGGTTTTACAGGTCAGTCACAGGCTTTGCGTCTTGCAATTGCCCGCGCACTCGTTAAAATCAACGCTGAAGACAAGAAAGCTCTGAAAGATAAAGGTTTCATGACTCGCGATTCACGTGCTGTTGAGCGTAAGAAACCAGGACAGCCAAAGGCTCGTCGTCGCTTCCAGTTCAGTAAACGTTAATTTGCTGAATGTCGCGTAAGCAAGAGTTTAGTATCTAAACCGATGCGACTCCTTTTTAATCGGGAGGGCTACCCATCGGCTGATTCTAATAATTAAGAATAAAAAAGAAAGTAAACAATTTAAAATTAAAAGAAAATGTCAAGAACAAATTTTGATATGTTGTTAGAGGCTGGATGTCATTTCGGTCACTTGAAGCGTAAATGGAATCCTGCAATGGCTCCTTATATATTTATGGAGCGTAACGGTATTCATATCATTGATCTGCATAAGACTGTAGCTAAAGTTGATGAAGCTGCTGAAGCTTTGAAACAGATTGCCAAATCAGGAAAGAAAATACTGTTCGTCGCTACTAAAAAACAATCTAAGGACGTGGTTGCTGAAAAAGCAGCCAGCGTTAACATGCCATACGTAATTGAGCGCTGGCCGGGCGGTATGCTCACCAACTTCCCAACAATCCGTAAGGCTGTTAAGAAAATGGCGAACATCGATAAACTGATGAATGATGGTACTTATGCAAACCTGTCAAAACGTGAAATCCTACAGATCAGCCGTCAGCGTGCTAAACTGGAGAAGAACTTAGGTTCTATTGCAGACCTTACACGTCTTCCTTCAGCACTTTTCGTAATTGATGTTATGAAAGAGGCCATTGCTGTAAAAGAGGCTAATCGTTTGGGTATTCCTGTTTTCGGTATTGTTGATACCAACTCAAATCCTAACAACATCGATTTCGTTATTCCAGCAAATGATGACGCTAAAGATAGTGTAGAAGTTATCTTAGGTGCTTGTTGTGGTGCAATCTCAGAAGGTCTTGAAGAGCGCAAAGCTGAAAAGGCTGACGAAAAAGCATCAAACGAGCAGGATGAATCTGCTGAAGGCGAAGTAAAGAAGCCACGTGCTCGCAAGGCTCGTAAAGAAGCTCCTAAGGCTGAAGCTGAGGAAGTTGCAGAAACACCAGCTGAAGCTCCAGCAGAAAAAGAAGAGGAAACTCCTGCTGAGGCTTAATAATTATAGTATAAATCATTTAGTAAATTAAATAAAAATGGCTGTATCAATAGCTGATATACAGAAAATCCGCAAAATGACCGGCGCCGGTCTTGCCGATTGCAAAAAAGCCCTCACAGAAACTGAAGGCGATTTCGACAAAGCTGTAGAAATAATCCGTGAGAAGGGTCAGGCTATCGCTGCAAAGCGTAGTGACCGTGAAACTTCCAACGGCTGTGTACTTGTTAAGGCTGCTAATGGCTTTGCTGCAATTGTAGCTTTAAAGTGTGAAACAGACTTTGTTGCCAATGGTGCAGATTATATTAAACTTACTCAGGACATCCTTGATGCTGCTGTTGCAGCAAAGGCTAAGAGTCTTGATGAAGTGAAAGCACTTACATTATCAGATGGAACTAAGGTAGAAGATGCCGTAGTAGCCCGTTCTGGTATTACAGGTGAAAAGATGGAACTTGACGGTTACAACTTTATCGAAGGTGATAACGTATCTGTTTATGACCACATGGGTAAACATCTCCTGTGTACAATGGTTCAGACAAACAAAGCTGCAGAAGAGCAGGCTCATGCAATAGCTATGCAGGTAGCTGCTATGAATCCAGTAGCTCTTGATGAAGCAAGCGTTCCTCAGGAAGTGAAAGATACTGAGTTGAAGGTTGCTATCGAGAAGACAAAGGAAGAGCAAGTTGCCAAGGCTGTTGAGGCTGCATTAAGAAAGGCTGGCTTCAATCTTTATATCTCTGAAAACGAGGAGCACCTCGCTGAAGGTATTGCTAAGGGCAATATCACAGAAGCTCAGGCTGAAGAGATCCGTAAGATTAAGGCTGAAACAGCAGAACAGAAAGCAGCTAACCTACCTGAGCAGATGGTTCAAAACATCGCAAAAGGTCGTATGGCTAAGTTCTTCAAGGATTCATGTTTGCTAAATCAGGAATTCATTCAGGACTCTAAGATGAGTGTATCAGATTATCTGAAATCTACAGATAAGGAACTTACTGTAGTTGCATTTAAGCGTTTTACACTTCGTGCTGAATAATTAGAATTTTAACAATAGAATATAAGAGGCGTCTGTTCTGTAATAAAGGGCAGGCGCCTTTTTGTAATATTAAGGAAATGAAGATATTTGCAATCGGAATGAATTATATCCAACACAATAAAGAGTTGGATGGTACGTTATATAAGCCAGAGGAACCGGTGATTTTCACTAAGGCGGACTCCGCTTTACTAAAGGATAAAAAGCCGTTCTTCATACCTGATTTCTGTAAACAGGTAGACTATGAAACCGAATTGGTGGTACGTATAAGTCGTCTAGGTAAAAGTATTCCCGAACGTTTCGCTTACAGGTATTATGATGCAGTGACCGTGGGGATTGACTTTACCGCCCGCGATTTGCAGAAAAAATTGCGCGCAGAGGGGAAACCGTGGGATATCTGCAAGGGCTTTGATGGTTCCGCCGCTATCGGGGAATGGGTCAATATTGAAAAGTTTCGAGACATTCAGGCCATACATTTTCATTTGGATATAAATGGGAAGACAGTGCAGGAAGGATGTAGTAGTGACATGCTGTATAAAGTGGATGAGATCATTGCATATATCAGCAAGTTTTTTACCCTTAAGACAGGGGATATCCTATACACAGGAACCCCAATGGGAGTAGGGCCTGTACACATAGACGATCATCTTACCGGATACATAGAAGACAGGAAAGTATTGGAATTTAACGTTAAATGAGAAAACTGTTAGTAGGATTCGTATTACTGTTTGCTGGTATTATAAATGTTAGCGGACAGCAGTTTTTCAATTTGACATCAGATGATGTCAAAATTGATAGAATTCTTCCATGTTTTCAATACTCCTATCCTTTAGGTGTCGATTATTCGGATTCTATATATTCTATATCCATTGAATATCCTGAATATATGGATATGAGTGAACAGGATATACTAAAATACAAATCCATTACCAGTGACACTTTACCATCGTCACCAATTATCAGTCAGAATGTAAGTTTGGACAAAGATAAAGGTTTTCTGGACATTTCATTTATACCAATTGTATATAGGAATGGAAAATACCAGAAAATTGTAAGTTTTATGCTCAAGAAGACATCTTCGGCCGTCCACAAAGCCAAGTCGGCAACTTTGCAGACGAGGAGTACAACCTCGAGTGAAAGATATGCGAGCCATTCTGTCTTGGCTACGGGTGAGTGGGCCAAGATACGTGTGTCGAAAAGCGGTGTATTTCAGTTGACCAGTGAACTGATAAAGAAAGCGGGCTTTAGCGACCTTAGTAAAGTCAAAATATACGGATATGGCGGAGCCATGCAACCCGAAGCCCTTACGGCAGATTATATCAAGTCGACCGACGATCTGAAAGAAGTTCCTACTTGTACGATTGGAGGGAAACGTCTGTTTTATGCACAGGGTCCCATATCATGGAGTACAACCGATACAAAGATACGGACCCGGAATCCCTATTCGGATTACGGCTATTATTTGATAACCGAATCGGATACCGAACCGACCAGTGTAGACAGCACATCTTTTGTAAGTTCGTTTTATCCGTCCGGTGATGATTACCATACATTATATGAAGTAGACAACTATGCATGGTTCTCAGGAGGAAGGAATCTATTTGATAGTTATAAGTATAGCAGCGGTTCATCCAAAACATATACACTCACGTCTCCCGGGTTTACATCCAGTGGCAGTGTAACGGTCGCTTTAACCGCCGATAAATATACGGTTGCAAGTATCTCTGTCAATGACAGCGTGGTCGGCACCATGTATATCAATGCGCCCGGCGAGTATGAGAAGGCGTCGGAAACGACACAGACATTCTCGGTCAAGAACATCCAGTCGTCAAATAAGATACTGGTCACTGAGACTTCAGGTGGAACGATGCGCCTTGATTATATATCATTGTATTACGATCAACCGAAGAAAGAACCGAAGTTGTCTACGGATGCTTTTTCCGTCCCCGACTATCTGTATCGTATAACCAATCAGGACCTTCATGCCGACAGCGCATACGATATGGTTATCATAGTGCCCTTGTCGGGTAAGTTGACGGCACAGGCCGAAAGATTAAAAGAATTGCACGAAAGCAAGGATACGATGCGTGTCCGTATTGTTCCCGCCGATGAGTTATATAATGAGTTTTCGAGCGGAACCCCGGATGCAAGTGCCTATCGCAGGTATATGAAGATGCTTTATGACAAATCGGAAAATGATGCAGACCGTCCCAAATACCTTGTCCTGTTTGGAGATGGAGCCTGGGATAACAGAATGTTAACATCAGACTGGACCAGTTATGATCCAGATGATTTTCTCTTATGTTATGAAAGTGACAATTCATTCAGTGAGACAGACTGTTATGTAGACGACGGCTATTTTTGTCTTATGAACGACGGTGAGGGCGGTTCCCTTTATTCAGATAAACCGGATATAGCCGTGGGACGATTCCCTGTACGTGATGCGGCGGAGGCAAAAATCATGGTTGATAAAGTAATTAGTTATCGGAATAATGAGAATGCCGGCAATTGGCAAAGTAAAGTTTGCATATTGGCCGATGATGGGACATTAGGTGACGGCGACCAGAACATACACATGACAGGTGCGGAGAAAGTAGCCAAAATCGTAGAGTCGGCACGTCCTGATTTTATCGTAAAAAGAATTTACTGGGATGCCTATCCAAGAGTATCGACGTCAACGGGAGACCGGTATCCGGAGGTGGCGAAGGTCTTAAAGCAGTTGATGAACAAAGGTGCCTTGATATTTAATTATACAGGTCATGGTTCGCCAGCCGCATTCTCTCATGAATATGTATTGACGACAAGTGATTTCAAAGAGACGTCATCTACACATTTGCCTCTTTGGGTAACAGCATCTTGTGATATCATGCCTTTCGACGGACAGACAGAGAATATAGGTGAACAGGCCTTGCTTAATTCAGGTGGAGGTGCATTGGCGTTTTATGGTACGACACGTACTGTATACTCCAGTTACAATTCTATTATGAATACAGCCTTTACAACTTATGTTCTAGGTTCCACGGATGGAGTAAGGAATAGTATCGGAGAGGCTGTCCGTCTGGCCAAGAATGAGTTAATCAACAAAAAGACGGATACATCCGCCAATAAATTGCAATATACATTGTTGGGCGACCCGGCCTTAGTCCTTTCCTATCCGTCATCAGCCGCAGTAGTGGATGACATCAACGGAACATCAGTAAGTTCAGGAAGAACGATTCAAATCAAGGCAGGAAGTAAAGTTACGGTAAATGGACATATCAGTAAGAATTCATCCCTTGATACATCCTTTAACGGCATATTAACATCAACGGTGAGAGATTGTGTAGATACAGTCGTATGTAAGAACAATGTCGGAGGCTCCGGTGCTTTGTTCACATATCAAGACCGTCCCAATACATTATATACAGGCAACGACAGTGTGAAGAACGGAACATTCTCATTCGTCTTTGCTGTAGCTAAGGACATCTCATATAATAATGGTTCAGGGATGATTAATTTGTATGCCGTCAACAATGATCTTTCGGAAGAGGCGGGCGGTTATAGCGATGATTTTACCCTTGGAGGTTCTGACATTGCCAAAAATGATTCTCTGGGACCTTCGATTTATTGTTATCTCAATTCCTCCTCATTCGTAAATAACGGGAATGTGAATACCACACCGTATTTCGTTGCACAGGTGGCCGATAATGATGGCATCAATGCTTCCGGAAACGGCATAGGTCATGATTTGGAACTGATTATTGATGGTGATATGTCACAGACATACGTCTTAAATGATTATTTCCAATATGATTTCGGTAGTTACACATCTGGAACGGTTGGATATAGTATCCCGGAATTGACAGAGGGCCTCCATCAACTGAAGTTCCGTGCATGGGACATTCTGAACAACCCGTCAACCGCCGAGTTGAGTTTTTATGTAGTCAGTGCCCTGTCACCCAATTTTTTCAGTGTGGACTGTACTAATAATCCGGCAACCTCCACCACTACATTCATCATCAATCATGATAGGTCGGGAAGCAATGTGGATATAGAATTGGACATATTCGATTTAAGTGGTCGCCAGTTGTATAAAACGACAACCAGTGAAACAGCCTCGTCCAATACATCCACACTGACATGGGATTTAACGACAGACAGTGGTGCCAAATTGCAGACAGGTGTCTATTTGTATCGGATACGACTGGGCAGTGACGGCAGTGATAAAGTGTCTAAGGCTCAAAAACTGATAATTATTAACAATTAAAATATTAAGAAACAATAATAGCACAATAATTGCAAATCAATGTAGTTATTATTAGGAGTACTTTACGGAGTACCCTTCCCATTACGAACGAAATATATTTAGAATGAAAGATAATCTGAGAATCATCACCGTATTGATACTTCTTGTCATCACCCTCACGATCAGTGCCGATGACAAAACGGATATGTTTAACCCTGTGAATTCATCTGTCACATCCCAGACGATTGCGCCGGATGCCCGTGCAGGGGCAATGGGTGATGTAGGTGTAGCTACCGACCCTGATGTCAACTCCCAATATTGGAATCCTGCCAAATATCCTTTCTGTATCAGTCGCGCCGGTGTCGCTCTCAATTATACACCGTGGCTTCGCCAGTTGGTCAACGATATGGATTTGGCTTATCTCGCAGGTTACTATCGCATCGGTGAACACAGTGCCGTTTCGGGTTCGCTCCGTTATTTCTCTTTAGGTGAAGTGATGACATCCAGTGACCAAAGTGGCAGTAATGATATGACCATTAAACCTTATGAGATGTCAATGGATGTCGCATATTCCTTGATGCTCAGTGAGAAATTCTCTATTGCTGCTGCAGTGAGATGGATTTATTCCGACCTTACTTACGATTATACTGAAGATACGTCACCCGGTTCCGCTTTCGCCGCCGATATAGCATGCTATTACAATGACTATATTAATATAGGAAACCGTGAATGTCAGTTAGGACTTGGTATGAATATCAGCAATATTGGTAGTAAGATCACTTTCGGAGGTTCTGATTATAGTGAATTTATTCCTACCAATCTTCGTATAGGCGCCGCATTGATGGTCCCTATCGATGAATATAACAGATTTACGATAGCTGCCGATGCCAACAAACTGCTGGTACCTACCGTACCTAAAAAAGGTGATGACGAAACACAGGAGGCTTATGAGCAACGTAAGATAACAGATTATTATGATGTATCTTCCATTGCCGGTATCTTCAAGAGTTTCAGTGATGCCCCCGGTGGATTCAAGGAAGAACTGCAGGAAATACAATGGAGTGTCGGTGCGGAATATATTTATCATGATAAGTTCGCTTTGCGCGCAGGATATCATGATCAGTCGGCCAATAAGGGAAATCTTAAATATTTCACTGTCGGTGCCGGGTTTAAGATGAGCGTATTCTCTTTGGATTGCGGTTATGTCATAGCCACTGCAAAGAGCAATCCTCTGGATCAGACATTGCGCTTCTCTCTTTCATTTGATATGGATGGTATTAAAGACCTTTTCAAACGCAGATGATGACTATCAGAGTAGGATTAGGATATGATGTCCATCAGTTGGTTGCAGGTCGCGACTTATGGTTGGGCGGTATCAAGATAGAGCATACCTTGGGACTTCTGGGGCATAGTGACGCCGACGTGTTGATACATGCTATATGCGATGCCCTTTTAGGTGCTGCCAATATGCGTGATATCGGTTATCATTTCCCAGACACCTCGGCTGAGACATTGAATGTGGACAGTAAGATATTATTGCGTAAAACCATTGAACTCATTGCGACCAAGGGATATGTCGTCGGTAATATCGATGCCACTGTTTGTGCCGAACGTCCGAAGATAAATCCCCATGTACCGGCCATCAAGGAATGTCTTGCGAAGGTGATCGGCACAGACGAAGACAATATCTCCATTAAAGCTACGACGACCGAAAAATTAGGTTTTACCGGCCGTGAGGAAGGTATATCCGCTTATGCCGTAGTCCTGATTCAGAAACAATAATACCCGTTTAATTCTTTT
>NZ_CALMHT010000109.1 GCF_937863835.1 uncultured Prevotella sp. | reverse complement strand
GTAAAGAGGCAGATGGCTAATACATGCCTTACTTTCCGTAATAATTGCATAGGTTTGATCTTCATATTGATTTAAATACATACAAAGATAGCAATAATCAATGATTTTCATCCTTTTTTACCAATAAAAAATTGAATTGTCAGTATAATAACCTTGAATTGTTAGCATAGAAACCTCATGATACCACGAATTATTTACCTTTGCACTCAGATATTGATAAGAAAACTCTACTTATTATGAAAAAAAGAAATATTATTTTATTATTTGCATTTGCTTGTGTGAATTATATTTCCGCACAGACTTTGGACATACCGGCTGATGCCACAGGCATGGACAAAGATGCACAGACCTGGACGAAAGAAATAAAAATGGGCTGGAATCTGGGCAACTCTTTGGAAAGTGCAGGTGCCGACTGGGATGACACGAACAGTAAATGGATAAACATTTTCGTCACCGATTTCAATGAATGGGAGACGGCATGGGGGAACCCGAAGACAACCAAGGATATGCTCGCTGCAGTCAAAAACGCAGGATTCGATGCTGTCCGTATTCCTGTAAGATGGCTGCCTCACGTAACGGATCCGACCACCATGGCGATTGACAGCAAATGGATGGCTCGCGTGAAACAGGTCGTCGACTGGTGTATGGAACTGAACTTGAAGGTGGTTCTTAATACGCATCATGAACTCTTGTTGGAATATCATCCCACTTATGATAGACAGACCGAAAACAACCGTAAACTTGCGGTTCTATGGAAACAGATAGCTACCGAGTTTCGCGATTATGGCAACAATCTCGCTTTCGCAGGTGTCAACGAAGTGCAGGTCAACTGGCAATCACCTACTTCCGAGAACAATGCCGTGATGAACAGTTATAATCAGACATTTGTGGATGCGGTTCGCGCCACAGGTGGAAAGAATTATTATCGGAATCTTATTGTCCAGACCTATTCATGCAACCCGTCGTACGGTCTGACAGGGTTGGTGGTGCCTACCGATAAGGTGGAGAAGCGTCTGTCGGTGGAGTTCCATTATTATAGTCCATACAGTTATTGCAGTGGAAAAACAGGCGACGGCTTCTATAATTATTGGGGTTCTGCCTATTGTGACAAGGGTAGCATCCCTTCGGAAAACGAGAAGACACTGAAAGACTTGTTTGCGCAGATTAAGAAACGATGGTACGATCAGGGCATCGGTGTCGTCTTAGGAGAGTATGGTGTCTCTCATCATTATACAACCGACGATCAGACCACCCAGGAGGAGAATATGCAGTATTATCTGAAGTGTGTCGTATCTGAGGCCCGCCAGCATGGATTCGCCTCGTTCGCATGGGACAACAACGCATTCGGAAACGGTTCGGAGAAATTCGGCATCTTCAATCGGAAGAACAATATGTCGGTGGATGAAACCTATTTTCTGAAAGGCATTCAGGAAGGTTCGGCTACGGAGTATGACGAGAACAGCAGTAACGATGATACTAATACAGCTCCTACTTATACAGGTACCACTTTTTGGGAGGGGAACGCAGCTCTGAACTGGGGCGATGGTCTGCAACTGAACATACCTGCAAGCAATTTCGCCAACTTTACCGAGAAGAGTAGGGTGGTGCTGACCTATACCACCGACAATGGTGCCTCTTATTATAACATACAGTTGATGTCGGGCAGTTGGGTTAAACTGAGTAAGATTCTCGTTGACGGTTATGCCACGACAGAGAGCCAGTTTGCACCTACGGCATCTGCGAATAGTCAGGTAACAGCCATCTCGTTTGATGCTTCGACCTTGAATACGCTCAAAACCAAAGGAATGTATATCCAAGGCTATGGCGTTCATCTCACAAAAGTCCTGTTATCAGATGGCAGTACTACGGGCATTTCTTCTGTCATCTCAGACGAGACGCCGTCGTCTCCAGTCTATTCTCTTGATGGAATGATGGTGAAATCCGTGCAACCTAACAAGGTCTACATACGGAATGGAAAGAAATTCATGATATTAAAATAAGAATATTCTCATCATAGTAGCTGGAAGTCAATTCTTTCCATGCTTAGTCGTCAGAAAAAATGTTCCCTACGTTTTTTCTGACGATGTTTTTTTCTTTTGAGAGGAAAACGCTATAATAATAATGACAAATCTATAGGAAAACGCAGAAAATAATTAGTGATAACAATAAGAAAACGCAGAAAGATTTGGCTATATGCTTTTATTTCAGTACTTTTGCAGCATCAGTTCAAAAATGAAGGAATATGCTTTACAGAAAGATTCAGAAGAAGATAGAAAACCACCTCCTTACATCAGATAAGATACTGATGCTAGAAGGTGCACGCCAAACTGGCAAGTCGTTTATCATACGTCATATCTGCACCAATATGTTCAAAAACTATGTAGAAATAAACCTTGCAGATGACAAGCGCGGACCTGAACTATTCGCAAGAGTGAAGCAGAATGCAGATTTCTATCTTCAGATAAGTGCTATTGCAGGCACAAAGTTGGGCAAATTCGATGATACAATCATCTTTCTTGACGAGATACAGGAATATCCCCACCTCATTTCCATGCTGAAGTCACTACGCAATGATGGCCGTTATCACTATATCACCAGTGGATCCCTGCTAGGCATCACGCTACGTCACGACACCTTCATACCGATGGGCAGCATCACCATCATGGACATGTATCCTCTGGATTTCGAAGAATTTCTGATTGCCAACAGCGTGGGCCCAGATGTAATCCACTATATGCGCAATCAGTTTGAGAAGCGAGAAGCACTCACTGCGAACATTCATGCCACCATTCTTGACTATTTTAAGAAGTATCTCCTAGTGGGAGGTTTCCCCGATGATGTCAACGTATTCATTGAGAGCCAGAACATCACAGTCATCCGTCAGCAGCAGCAAGACATCCGACGCCTCTATGCCGATGATGCATCGAAATATGACAAGGAGCATAAATTACACCTCCGCAGGATTTACGGTATGATTCCGTCGACTATGGAAAACAAGAAGAAGCGAATGGTTTTTAAGGATATTGAAGCCAACAAAAACAAGCGCTTCAATGATTATGCCGATGACTTCGATTACCTGATAGATTCTGGTATTACCCTCGATGTCAAAGCCATTTCCAATCCTAAGTTTCCTCTCATCGAATCCGCTTCGAAGAATCTGCAGAAACTATATCTCAACGATGTGGGACTGCTCTCAGGTATTCTCTACGGAACAAACATCAATGCCATCCTGAACGACCAGTTGGGAGTAAATCTCGGGGCAGTTTATGAGACTGTTGTAGCCCAGGAATTAAAAGTTCACGGAAATGTCCTGTTCTACTATGACAACAAGAAAAATGGAGAAGTTGATTTTCTTGTAGATGACTATGAATCATTATCCGTAGTGCCATTGGAAATCAAATCGGGCAAAGATTATGCCGTACACTCATCACTCAGCCATTTCATCAAAACCCCTGATTATGGCATTCGTTTTGCGTACGTGCTGAGTAATGAGCCAAAGGTGTTCACCAAGGAAGGCGTTACCTATATGCCCATCTATTACATCATGTTTTTTGAAGCGAAAAAGCAGGAAGGCGTTATACTAAGGTAGCTTGTACATAAGCACCTCTATGTACCCTTCATAAAGTTCAGATACACGATGTTTTTTTCTTTTGAAAATATTTTTTTTGTTTTGCCTCCACCCTCCACTGAGGGTAAAAACAGGATTGTATTCTTCTGATAGGTAGATGGTTGAACGGTGTGGAGGCAAATCCGGTTGCTTCCACACTGCTTCCACACCGAATATTCGAATAATATTTAACAAATACGCATTGCCACTACATTTTCTCAAATAATTTTTCGATTTATACCTCCATCCTCCACCCGAAGACAAATGTTTATTCGTATTGTTCTGATAATTAACTATTTACGGAAATACCGAATATCCAGAACCTCCACCAAACCTCCACCTATCCTCCACCCGAAATCCGGCGAGTTAGTCAACCGTAACGATGAATAAGATAAAAAGGAGTCAACTGAAATCGAATATTAAATTAATATGTGCGACTACAAATTAAATAAATATTGTCATTTTTTCAAATTTAATCTCTATCTTTGCATACATATTAATAATAACGATGGATTTACATTTCGATTTATCATTGGCTGCCGGATATAAGAGCAGCACACAAATAGCACGAGTTTTAACGGAAGATTGGGTGGGACGCAATGTCTATTGCCCGATTTGCGGTCGACCTGTAATACATCACTATGAGAACAACCGGCCTGTTGCAGACTTCTATTGCGACTGCGGTTCACAGTTTGAACTGAAAAGCAAACATAGTGCGGACGGAAGCATTGGAAAGAAAGTGTCTGACGGCGAATACCATACAATGATATCCCGTATCACTTCTCTTGATAATCCTAATTTCTTTTTCTTGGCTTATGATAGTGAAACTGTGAACAATCTGTTTATGGTACCGAATCATTTTTTTATTCCTTCTGTTATTGAAAAAAGAAATCCTCTGGCTGCAACAGCCCGAAGAGCAGGATGGGAAGGATGCAATATCCTTATCAATGATATTCCGGATAGTGGTAAACTGTTTATTGTTAAGAACAGTCTTGAAGTAGACCACAATAAAGTAATAGATGATTATCGTCGCCTCGAAGGATTGCAGACAGGTAACCTTGACAGTCGTGGCTGGATAATGGATGTCATGGCTTGTGTCGATAAAATAGGTAACACAGACTTTACTTTGGACGAGATGTATGCTTTTGAGCCAATTCTTCAAAAGAAATATCCTCAGAACTATCATATCAAGGATAAAATACGTCAGCAACTCCAGTTCTTGCGTGATAAAGGTTTCGTCCGATTCACTGCACGTGGCCACTATCAAAAGATATAATATTTTGATCATCTTTTAACAATCTGTATTTTTGTTGATAATCATATAAACAAGTAGTATGCAATTTGTTGCGTATATTATGCTATGTATGAAAAAATGATCATATAAGTTATTGATTGATCTTTCGTGAAAAGATAGGATTTATCTTCATAACTTTGCTTGCATTAAAGCAAAATCATGAAGTACAAAATAGAAATTACAGAGACGTTACAACGCATACTTGAAGTTACGGCTTCTTCCGAAGAAGATGCTATTCAAGATGTTACGGCAAGATATCGTCGATGTGATGTTGTACTTGATGAGGCTGACTTTGTAGATGTAAACATTGCTGTCTTGGAGGATGATTGTAATGCAGTATTATAAATCATCCGACAATCGTTTCATACTATATCAGGGCGACTGCGTAGAACTGCTTAATCAGTTTCGTTTCCAGTTTGATATGATTTTTGCCGACCCTCCTTATTTTTTATCCAATGGTGGTATCAGTGTACAGAGTGGTAAGATGGTTTCGGTGAACAAAGGCGACTGGGACCGTTCGCAGGGGTTCGATAAGGACAATGAATTCAATTATAATTGGTTGAAGGCCTGTCGCGACAAACTGAAAGATAATGGTACTATCTGGGTGAGCGGCACTTATCACAATATTTTCTCTGTGGCGCAGATGCTTACCGAACTGGATTATAAAATACTCAACTGTGTGACGTGGGCGAAGACGAATCCACCGCCGAATCTTTGTTGCCGATATTTCACGCACTCTACGGAATTCATTATTTGGGCACGTAAAAGCAAAAAGGTGACGCATTACTTCAATTATGAACTGATGAAGTGGATTAACGACGGTCATCAGATGAGGGATGTCTGGTCGTTGCCTGCTATCGCTACATGGGAGAAACATTGCGGTAAACATCCGACACAGAAACCACTCTGCCTGCTGTCGCGTATCATTCTTGCCAGTACGCGACCTAATGCTTGGATATTAGACCCTTTTGCCGGGAGCAGTACTACGGGCATAGCTGCCAATCTGCTCAACCGCCGCTTTTTGGGCATTGACAAAGAGACGGATTTTCTGGACCTCGGTATCGCCCGCAAGAGGGAGGTGGAGGATGGACGTATGGTTGCCGACTTTCTGAAAAAGATAGACCGACAGGCGGGATTGGGACTGGATTTCATCGATGGATATGCGGTAGGGGTAAAGGATGGCGGCTCGGATGGAATTCGTGAACTGCCGTTTTGAGTTGCAAAACCACCGCTTTTGAAGAATTTTTAGGCCTAAAAATGATTCAAAACTAGTGGGATTGCTCTTCATCCCCACCGTTTTTGCAACAGTTTTAGGCCTAAAAGTTATACGAATCCATCGATTTGAATTTCTGAACAAGCTGATTTGCACGACCGGACATACGATTTGTGTGACGTTTGTGCGGTGCTTTATGACGTTTGCAACCGTTATTGCCGACCATTAACATATTGGTTATCAACGGCTTCGGCTTTTCTGTGACGTTGTTACGTTTTTATTTTGATTTTTAAACCGTAGGCAAAAAAATAATATATCCGGATATACTATTTTATTCAGTATTGGTTCCAGTTTCTTCATGCAAAGATACTAAAAATTATCGAGATTCCTAAATTAGTTGGGACTATTTATTTTCCCGTCGCGCGAGAAAATTTGCCTTTAAGGAAAATAAATTATCTTTGAAGGGAAAATAATTTCGCTTCAAGGAAATTATTTAGTACTTTTGTGCAGGAATATCTTAATCACAATTTAAATGAAAAGAATATTAGTATTGACGGTAGTCGCATTGATGGTATGCGGCGTGTCGTTTGCAAAAAGAGATTTACCAAAAGTCAGATTGATATTAAAAGACAGTACAAAAATAGAGGGCTTCCTGAGATCTGATCTTTCTGATAGGGACACTGCGGTAGCTATAAGTCCGGAACAGTCGGGAAAGAAACAGAAATTCAGTACCAAGACAATAGAAAAACTAGAGATATTGCCTTCAACCGATTCTGATAAGGTAACTGAGGTTTATCCTGTCTATGTCTTTAGTAGTATGCATAGTGGTAAAGGTCGTATCTCGGATTATCCGATGATGCTTCTACTTACGTATAAAGGTAAGAATGCCAACGGATATATAGGTAGGATGTGGGTGTACAACTCGGTAGTCTGGAATCTGGAACCGATAGCTTATTACAAGTTGTCGGAATCGGATGTGGCCAGACCCTATCTGAACTTTGGCACTGTTTTCAAAAAGTCGAGAAACACAATGAAAAACTCTTTCGAGGAATATCCTGAACTTGTACAGGAACTGGAGGACGGAACCCTCTCGAGAGACGACATCAATAAAGACCCGATGCTGATGGTCAAGGAACTGGATAAGATCCTTGATAAGAACAACAATAAGTAAAGATAGATAGACTTAAATCGGATTTAGATACAGTGCCTGGCCATCATCATTAAAAATGATAGGTAAGTCCAATACGAAGTTCAAAGGTCTTGGCTAGCACATCAGAATAATACTTATAATGTGTGTTACGTACGTAATAAGAACCGGATAATACGCCACTAAGTGCCCCACGGAAGTCAATTTCCCATATAGGATTGACAATCAGCAATGCTGCATTGCCTTTGTCGCCTTGGGCATTGAGATATAAAGGATCTGTGTTGGCGAGGTCTTTCCCTTCATATCCTTTCCATGTAAAGATTCTGTAGTAATCAAGATGGAGGATGAATCGCCCGAAATCTCTAAATTCCATGTGCGTTTTGGTCTTAATAGAGAAACCGCTCCCCATATTGTAGTCGCGGTCGATAACGTTGTAATAATCACTTTTAGTACCTCCTAGCAGAATAGCGGACAAAAATAGACGTTGCTCCAAACGGGTAAGTGCCCCGACTTGTGGGAAAGAAAAGATTATTCCGGGACCGAACGATGCAGCCTCGGATATGCGGTATGGGGTCAGCGAGGTCCCGTTTTTTACAGGTTTTGAGTCATAGTAATTAAAATGCTGGAATATTCCAAATTCGGCAGTTACATTGTTTCCGGTGAAAACAGGAGCGCTCCATATACGTCCAAGGATATGTAAACCATTGATCAAAGGTTGATTACCGCTAAATCCAAATGTAGCCTCGATATAAAAGAAGTCGTATGGCTTGTTTTCCGAATCATTGAAAGGATCACCGTATTCCATATAGAAGTTTAGAAAAGGATTCTGTTCGCCTCTGAACAATGCTCCATTGTCGGCAAGATAACGATCACCCAATGATATTGATAAGTCGACTGGAAAACGTTTAGCATCGTGGTATTTATAATATTTATCCCGTATTCTCCATGCATCGCCGCTGATAATACGGTTGAATCCCTTCATCGGGCAAATTACAGTAGCAGCAAACTCACGTAGAAAACGACGGAAGCCATGTTGACTGTCATTAAGTATGATGTCGCTGATACGATGGGTGACCTCACCGATACAGATACCTCCAAATGTAGTGGCCATAAGATCGTTGATAGCGGGAGGTTCAATTTCTCCGCATGTTTCCCACATCAAACTTCCGCCTAGAGCATAAGGTGCCGATTCCCAGAAAGACAGTCCGCTGGAACGGGCAGAGTTGTAATAGAGATTACCATGATACGGATGGGCGAAGAGGTTTGTTGAAAACTGGTCGTTATCCCATACAAATCCAGTCTGGAGATTATGATGAATCGTATTGAAATTAACTTTTGCAAAATCTTCATTCATGACGAAACGGTCGAAACAATGAACAGCTACATTGATTCCAGTTGTCTCTGCAGCCCCTTTCCAAAAATGTTTTTTCTGTCTCAATGGATTATTGTATGCATAAACTGTATCAACGATGACGGAGTCGTTTTGCGCAAATGTGATGCATGGTAACAGAAAAAACAATGCTGTTAGTAGTTTCCTAGTCATTTATAATATCTTTTTTATGTACTTTACTTATTTATTTTTAACGTGATGATATCTATATGATAGTCCTATCTCAACGATTGCCCTATTTCGATATTCATGAGCGTGTTCGTAATAACGGGTGTCTCCGTATCCTATCGATCCGTAGGCACCAAGGTATCTATTGATCTGATAGTCGGCATTGATATGCAGTTGTAATGAATAAAGCCGTTGTGGCTTATCTTCATTTTCGTTAAAGGTCTCGACATGATAATAACCTATGTCAGAACTTATACTCCATTTTTTAGTAATGTTGAAGTATTGTCCCAGTCTGTAAAACAAGGCGCCAGAGAAGTGTTTGTCCAATCCCATATAATGAGTACCGACTCCTACGATGCTATATGTACTGCGATTACGGAAACGCATGGCGAAATTTAATTTCGACGACGTACCGATATAATACATGATATCTATTCTTGTCTTGGGATTGACGTTCACCAGACCTATTTTATGTGATAGGGTGTCACGACTATAATTAAATAGCCCTATCTGTACACCACGCGGATGCGAAATACATACATTAAGCAACCCCAACTGGGAACCGTTTACGGTATCTGCATAGTTGTAAGCTCCAATCTGAAGTCCACGCATATACGATGAACAAATATTGGCGATAGAACAGAACTGTAATCCTCTTTTTACGCCCATTGATATATTTGTGACGACGCTGAATTGTATTCCCCGGAATGGTGTCGTCGATATGTTCGTAAAACCAGCGATTTGCAAGCCTTTCATTGAATGAGCGATATTGCTGATAAATGAAAGTTGGGCACCTCTTATCTCCCCGACAACGGAGTTTACTGCTCCACAAATCTGAACGCCTGTTGCATCATTGCCTGTCAGGGTAAAGAGTCCACCGATGTTGACGCCAGTCACATCTCTTCTTATTACACTGGTAAATGCACCTAATTGTATGCCGCAAAGAGAATCTGTATTACTTAATAGTCCGATGTCCATTTTGCTAACTAATGTGGAATCGCTTGCACGTTTGTTTATACCAAAAGCAATATTGGTATTCCGTTTCACTGGGGAAAGTTGTGCCTTCATACATGATATGTATGATAAACAGAGAATAAATAATACGAAGCGCTTCATGCTATAATAATATCTATTGAATATTAGTACATGCAAAGATACAATATTTTATTAGAAAAAGTAATTTATTGTTCCCTTTTTCTCCATTATTCTACATATAACCAAAATGGATAAAAATTACAAATATATTATTTGTTGGGTGTTTGGGAATCTATTACCTTTGCACCTCTAAAAAAAATTAATTAATCTATTAAACAATAACGATGAAGATAAAAAACATCTTAGCAGGTATGATGATGCTTGCAAGTCTCGTATGC
>NZ_CALMHT010000108.1 GCF_937863835.1 uncultured Prevotella sp. | reverse complement strand
ATGTCGTGATATTCCTTGATTCTATTACACGTCTTGCACGTGCATACAATACTGTGGCTCCGGCATCCGGCAAGGTTCTTACCGGTGGTGTTGATGCCAACGCACTTCAGAAACCGAAACGATTCTTCGGTGCTGCACGTAACATAGAGGGAGGCGGCTCGCTTACCATTATTGCTACAGCCCTTATCGATACAGGTTCCAAGATGGACGAAGTGATCTTCGAGGAATTCAAGGGTACTGGTAATATGGAACTCCAACTCGACCGTTCGCTGAGCAACAAGCGTATCTTCCCGGCTGTCAACCTCGTGGCTTCAAGTACTCGTCGCGACGACTTGCTGCAAGACCGTCAGACACTCGACCGTATGTGGATTCTGCGTAAGTTTATTTCTGATATGAACCCGATAGAGGCTATGAATACAATTCATGATCGTTTGGTTCAAGCCCGAACCAACGAGGAATTCCTTGTTTCTATCAACAGTTAGAAAGATGGTTTGGCAAGTACATGTTCTGTCTTGTCGTCAACAAAGAATAGGCATCAAGCGATGTTCTTAATATATTAAAAAGAGATGATATAAACTCTCCCTCGAACAACAGAAATGGCATCCGCATATCACGGATGCCATTTCTGTCTTACAAATTAGTTACGTCGCGCGAGAAAAATTGCGCACTGCCGAAAAAAATTATCTTTCAAGGAAAAATAATTTCCCTTCAAGGAAAATTTTCTCGCACGGTGGGGATTTTCATTTTTCCAACCAGTGGTCGATGAGTTTTCTGGCTATGGACAATTTATCGGGTATCTGCGGAAGATGATCTTTGTGATACCAGTCACCGGCTCCGAGTTCAGAACGCTGGAGCTTGATTTCGCCACTATCGTAATCGGCATAAAAGCCGCACATCAGCCCACTGGGATATGGCCATGGCTGACTGCCGAAATAACGAATGTTGCGTATCTTGAGTCCAGTCTCTTCCTTCACTTCACGGACAACAGCTTCTTCGAGAGTCTCGCCTGTCTCTACAAAACCGGCTACAAGTCCGAAATAATTGCCTCGGAAATTGTTGGCATGGACAAGCAATACTTCGTCGCCCTTGCTGATCAAGACAATAACGGCTGTAGCCAACTGCGGCCACACTTCCTTACCACAGTTTTCACACCGTTTGGATATGTCGGTGTGCATCTTCATCTGTCCACCACATACACCACAAAATTTGGTGTTCTGATCCCAATAAAGTATCTCCTGACATTTGCCCGCCTTCAGATATAAATGAAGTGGCAGCTTATGATATGAGGCACGCAAGCCACACATCTCATATCTGTCATTTTCTATTACCGGCGCATCTATCATATATGTCCTTACTTCAGCATCGGGAAACGGGGTTATATTGTGTATAACCGTCCAATCTTTTGTTTCTGTAGGTGGAACTTCCTGAAAAGGAATCGTATTATTTCCGTCAACAGTTTTCTCCAACAACACATCACCTTTACAGAACACAAACCAATATTTTTTCATTTTACTTTTTCTTTAGTTGATGCAAAGTTAACATTAAATATCCAAACGACAAAGAATATAAAAAGAATTATCCCCCGATATCACATCGGAGGATAATAACAACACAAACACAAAATAAAACACAGCCAGATATAAACCTGACTGGTTTATTTCTTATAATAACTTCATTATCTTCATTTTATTGTATTCCGTCTTTACGAAGTTTTTCCTGCCATTTCCAGGCTGACTTCAATGTGTCTTCGAGACTTGTTTCGGCTTTCCATCCCAATACATTGTTGGCCTTGTCGGGGTTAGCCCATACTTTCTCGATATCACCTGCACGGCGCGGAGCATAAGCCCAGTTGAGTTTTACACCTGTGGCTTTCTCGAAGGCGAGAACCAGTTCGAGTGTACTTACACCCTTGCCTGTTCCGATATTGAACACTTCGAGAGGTTCACTGTCTGTATCGAGTACGCGCTGCATGGCCTTGACGTGTGCCTTGGCGAGGTCTACAACATAGATATAATCTCGAATACATGTTCCGTCGGGCGTATTGTAATCGTTACCGAATATCTTCAGTTGTTCACGGATGCCGATGGCTGTCTGTGTTACGTAAGGGATGAGGTTCATCGGAACGCCGTTAGGCATCTCACCGATGATGGCAGACGGATGCGAACCGATAGGATTGAAATAACGCAGCAGGATGGCCTTGATTGGTGCACCGCTGTGGATATCGTCGGTGATAATCTCTTCGTTTACCTGTTTGGTGTTGCCGTAAGGACTCTCCGCCTTCTTGATAGGCGCTGATTCGGTTACGGGCAGATTTTCAGGGTCAGGCTGACCGTATACAGTACAACTTGATGAGAATATGATTCCCTTTACATGATGCTTTGGCATCAGGTCGAGCAGGTTAATGAGACTTGTAAAATTATTGCGGTAATACAGCAACGGTTTCTCTACGCTCTCTCCTACCGCCTTGCTGGCAGCGAAATGGATGATACCTTGAATGTCAGGATACTTGTCAAAGACTTTGTCCATGGCGTCGAAGTCGCAACAGTCGACATGTTCGAATGCCGGACGGATGCCTGTAATCTTCTCGATACCGTCAATGACGTCGGCTTTCGAATTGGAAAGGTTGTCTACAATAACTACTTTGTAACCTGCATTCTGCAATTCTACAGTGGTATGGGATCCGATGAATCCCGTTCCTCCTGTCACCAAAATTGTCTGTTTCATGATTCTATGTTTTTATTGATGAATAATTGATCAGTTTAAACCGAATAAAGTACGGAGTCCGCCGTCAACGCCACTGAATCCCATGAAGGCGAGCGACAGTAGACCAGCTGTTACCAATACGATACTCATTCCCTGCATACCCTTTGGTATCTTCACCATAGACAACTGCTCGCGAATGCCTGCGAATACGGTCAGGGCCAGGGCGAAACCGATGGCGGTGGAGAAGGCGTATACGACACTCTGTATGAGAGAAAAGTCTTTCTGTATAACCAGGATGGCGACACCCAGCACACAGCAGTTGGTGGTTATCAGGGGCAGGAATATGCCAAGTGCCTGATACAATGCGGGTGATGTCTTCTTAAGGATAATCTCCACCATCTGCACAAGAGCAGCAATGACAAGGATGAATGCCAACGTCTGAAGATATTGCAGACCGAACGGGTCGAGAATAAATTTTTGTACGAGATAGGTCACGATGGTAGACAGGGTGAGTACGAAGGCTACCGCAGCTCCCATGCCGAGGGCCGTGTCTATCTTTTTTGATACTCCAAGGAACGGACATATTCCGAGGAACTGCGACAACACAATATTGTTGACGAATATTGCTGATATGAATATTAATATGTATTCCATTGTTTATGCCTTCTTTAGTTTGTTGACGATCGCGATAAGGAATCCCAGGGTGATGAACGCTCCCGGAGGGAGTACGAACAACAGGATGTTGTAGGTCTCGGGTAACAAGTGTATGCCGAATATGGAACCGGCGCCCAACAGTTCGCGTACCGAACCGAGTATAGTCAGGGCAAGGGTAAAACCGCAACCTATTCCGATGCCGTCGAACACACTCTCCAAAGGTCCGTTCTTACAGGCAAAAGCCTCTGCGCGGCCAAGGATGATACAATTGACCACAATAAGTGGTATGTAGATGCCGAGAGCAGCGTTGACTGCCGGCACATAAGCCTGCATAATCATCTGCAGAATGGTGACGAATGCTGCTATGACAACCACAAATACAGGTATACGCACCATATCGGGGGTGAGATTTTTGATACATGATATGGCAAGATTTGAGCATATCAGCACAAACATAGTGGCCAGTCCCATAGACATACCGTTGATGGCGGATGTGGTGGTAGCCAGTGTTGGGCACATTCCGAGGAGAAGTACAAAGGTAGGATTCTCCTTGATGAGTCCGTTGAAAAATATTTTGATATAATTCATGTCTTCTCCTTTTTTAATTATGTTCTTGTTTTGAAGCCCCGCTCTCGGCATCAGTACTGCCGCCGAGGTATGCCTGGTATGCCTGGTTGACCGCCTTGAGAAAGGCTCTGGATGTGATGGTCGACGCTGTAATGGCATCAACTTCCCCACCATCCTTGTTTACCGTCATATTATTCTTAACGGGATTCATACCGATAATATTGCCTTTGCCGCCTTTCTGAAACCAAAAAGACGCCTTCTGACCGAGTCCAGGCGTTTCTGCCGACTGCAGAATGGTATATCCGAGGATACTGCCGTCCTTGTCGAAACCGACCAATACTTTCAGGTCGCCCCCGAATCCTTGTGTCGTACTCTCTACCGCGGCTCCCATGGGTTTACCCTGAGCATTGTTCACCTGATGTACGATAAAGATGAAGTCTTTGCCGTCAAACTGTTTCTTAACGGAATCGTTAGATGCCACGGTCAGTGTCTTACCTCCCATGACCGACTTGATTCCGTCGGCCAAAGTTTTCTCGGCCTGCGCCTTGATAGGGGCCGCCGTAACATGATTGACATAAGCGAGGAGACCGCCTGTTACCAATGCTACCGCTACGAGCACGACCACCATATTCGTAAGTGATGATTCTAGTTTCTTCATTTCTTTTCCTCCCCGTAACGTATTGGTTTGATATATGTGTTGATGAGCGGTGTAAACGCATTCATAATCAGAATGGCGAAAGACATGCCTTCGGGATATGCACCCCAGTTACGTATCACGACAGTGAGGAATCCGATGGCCACTCCGTAGATAATCTGTCCTTTGTGGGTCATAGGTGATGTGACATAGTCGGTGGCCATGAAGATGGCACCCAACATGAGTCCGCCGCTGAGTATCTCTGTCAACGGATCGGCATACACGGGATTGGCCAGATGCATCAGTCCGCTGAACACGAATACGGTGGCGATGATACTTACCGGTATATGCCATGTGATAATCTTACGCACCAACATATAGACAAGTCCGACGAGCAGTGCCAACGCACATACCTCGCCGATGGTTCCTGCTCCGCCGTCTACATTGCCCAAAAGCAGATGAAGCGACTGGGGCAACTTGTCGAGCACTGACGAGTCGCCTGACTTGATGGCGGTCTTCATGATACTTAACGGTGTGGCACCTGTGGTGGCATCTGTATATTTGCCCAACTGCCCTATCAATGGCCATGAGGTCATCTGGGCGGGAAACGATATCAACAGGAAACATCTGCCTACAAGGGCCGGATTGAAGGGGTTATTGCCGAGTCCGCCGAATGTCATCTTACCAATACCGATGGCCACAAGGGCACCGATGACGATAATCCATACGGGCAGGTTACTGGGCAGGTTCATACCGAGAAGGAGTCCGGTGATGACGGCGGAACCGTCGGTGATGGAATGTCCGTCTCTCTTCAGAATATATTTGCTTATCGCCCACTCGAAAAACACGCAGGCGATAACACTCGACGCGCATACGATGGCTGAACCTATACCGAAATATAGGAACGACACGAGAAGTGCTGGCAGGAGTGCGATAATCACTCCATACATATTGCGCTCCACACTGTCGGTGCCGTGGGCATGCGGTGATAATGATACTATTAATTTGTTTGCCATGATTAGTCTATTTTTTGTTTGCTGCATTGCGGGTCTTGATGATGCCCATTACTGTACTCTTGCCAAGGCGGATATTGTCGAGCAGAGGACGGTGGGAAGGACAGGTAAACTGGCATGATCCGCACTCTATACATGAGATGATATCTTCTTGTTCCACCTTTTCCCATTTGTGCATAGCTGACGCAGTGGCGAGAAGGAACGGTTCAAGTCCCATCGGACAGACACTGACGCACTTGGCACAACGGATACAAGGCTGGGGTTCCGTCCTGCGGGCATCCTTGCCTGAAAGTATCGTTACACTGTTGGTTCCCTTACATATCGGAACGTCTGTGGTGGTGAGCGCCTTACCCATCATCGGACCTCCTGCCAATACTTTATTGTCACCGTCAGGCATTCCGCCACAGGCTTCTATCAACTGACTCATCGGGGTTCCCATCCTGACTAGGAAATTGCCTGGATTGGCAAGCCGCTTTCCGGTAACAGTGGTATATCTTTCGAACAGAGGTTTATGCTTCATGACGGCTTCGTAAACAGCAAAGGCTGTTCCTACGTTCTGCACGATGGCACCTACATTGACGGGGATGGCAGGGGGAGCCGGAACCTGGCGGTTGACGACTGCATCGACCAACTGTTTTTCTCCGCCTTGAGGATATTTCTGTTTCAACGGCACTACCTCTATCTTGGCATATCCATCCTTGCATTTCTGTTCAAAAAGACGGATCGCTTCGGGCTTGTTCTCTTCAATACCTATAAAACCAAGATTCACTTTCGCAGCTTTCATCAACAGATCTATACCGACAAGTATCTCATCGGGATGTTCCATCATCAGACGGTAGTCGGACGTGATATATGGTTCGCACTCCACACCGTTGATAATGACAAATTGGGCTGTAGTTCCGGGAGGCGGGCTCAACTTGATAAAGGTAGGAAATCCGGCACCGCCCATTCCTGTGATACCAGCCGCTTTGATACGGCTTACAATCTGTTCGGATGTAAGTTCGGCATGGTCGGACAACTTCTCCAATTTATCCGTACGGTCGATGGTATCTTCCCATTCGTCTCCTTCGACATTGATGATAATAACCGGTTTGCGATAACCCGTAGCATCGAACGATGTATCGATTTTGAATACTGTCCCGGATACGGATGAAAAAACAGGAGCGGAAACAAAGCCTCCGGCTTCGGCTATCATCTGACCTACTTTCACCTTATCGCCTTTGTTGACAACGGGTTTGGCCGGTGCACCAATATGCTGCGACAGTGGAAATATTGCCTGTTTGGGTAATTCAGCCATCTTGGTAGGCATATCGGATGTCAGTTTGTTTTCTTCAGGGTGGATACCACCTATTTTGAATGTTCTTAGTTTCATCATGTCAGGCCTCCGTTTTTTGTTCAACTTCTGCAGTCTCTTCCACTTTCACCTTCGGTGCGGGGAAGTTGACAGCTACAATGGCGTGAGTAGGACAAACCTTCTCACATTTACGGCACAGACGACACCTGTCAGGGTCAATATAACTCAGATTGCCGTCGATGGTGATAGCACCGAAAGGACACTCTTTTTCACATTTTCCGCAGCCGATACATGATACCTTACAGGCTTTCATGGCTACAGGACCTTTGTCTTTGTTGACACAACTGACGTAGACGCGACGGCCCTTCGGCCCTTTCTTGCGCAGTTCAATAATATGACGCGGACATGCCTTCACGCATGCACCACAAGCGGTACATTTGTCTTCGTCAACTTCGGGTAATCCTGTCTCTTGGTTCATGCGGATGGCTCCGAACTGGCAAGCACTGACACAATCACCACAACCCAGACAACCGAAACCGCAGGCGGTCTCTCCTGCACCACAAGCATTCATAGCCTGGCATGTGCGCAATCCAGAATACTCGGTGGTACGTGGACGGAATTCGCAGGAACCGTTGCAACGAACAACGGCTACTTTGGGTTCAGCATTGGCAACAGCCATACCTAGAAGGTCGGCTACCTGTTCCATGACAGGACTGCCGCCCACAGGACACATCAGTCCCTCAATAGACCCCTTGTCGGCAGCTTTCACCAAAGCATCCGCCATACCGCTACATCCGGGGAAACCGCATCCGCCGCAGTTGGCCTGCGGTAACAACGCGGAGACTTCCGCCAAGCGGGGATCTTCGTGCACAGCAAACTTCTTGGAACATACGTACAGTATCAGTGCTGATACCAATGCGATGATGCCCAAAACGATTACTGCAATTAAAATAAAATTCATAGTCTTTTGTATTTGTTTTAGTTTTATAGATTATCTTCAATGCCGAACGACAATCGTTCGCGTAGTTTATCACGTTTGAAATAGAGGGCAATATAATAAGGTATCAGCATCAAAATACTCACGATGGCGGATAAAACCTCATTGTCTGTCGTAGAAATCATCAGAAAGAGGGTAACAACAACAATAAGAAAAGGTATGCCGAAAGCTAACAATACAGCATTCATCCCTGTCTGGGTGGAAGCAGTAAGTGTCACGACATCTCCTGTATGATACTTGGTAATCGAATCGAAATTGTAAACATCTACAATTTTATCTTTCTTCTCGGAGGCATTACAATTGGCTGCAACAGAGCAGGATGCACATGCCGAAGTCTGCACAATACGTACTTTTATAAGATCATCTTCAACGGATTCGATTATTCCAGAATGCTTTATTTTGTTACTCATGTTGTAATTTCCTTACTTTATCGAGCTGTTTTGCAATCTCGACTTTACAAATGCAAAGATACTACTTTATTTATAACTAGCAAATAAATAACCGGAAAAATTCAATAATTAATATACTAGTCTTTAAAGAGATTCTTGAAGAACTCGTCCAAATCTTTGTCCAAACCTTCCATCAGGTCTGGCTCGTCTATGATAACCGTATCATCGTCACAGAGTCTCAATTCGGCGATATTGTTCTTATCATCGTCTTCAAGAACGAAACTGTAGGGTTTGAAAATACTGAGGTTATCAATCGTCTCATGCAATGTTTCCAACTGTCTTCGAAGAATAGATGTGATATCTTCGTAAAAATCATCATCCTTGTTTTCTATCCATTGTTCAACAACGCAACGCGTGATTTCATCGTCATCGTCATTGAATGCCACCATCTCACCTGTATCCTGAGATACTCTGATATGAATGTCTGTCATTTGTTCTGCATCGTCTGTTGCAGGAAACTTAGCGGCTATCTTGCGAATGAACCGATCTAACTGTTGAATCGTTTGTTCAGTTGGTTTCATATAGTATGATATATTATTTGAAAAGCAAAATTACAAAAAAAGAATTGATATGCGAAACAATTGGGCAATTATTTTACAACTTTACCTTCTTTTTGCTGCCTTTGCTCTCATTACTCATCTTATCCAGGGCTGTAACCACATATACAGATCTACCTTGCTTTTCTATCAACTTACAGAAAGTTTTGTCTGTAACCGATATAATATTTCCTGTATTATTAAGATTGATTTCCTCTCCATTTTCAAATCTGTACACGACATATTTTACAGCTTCGTCTTGCCAGCCTTTTCCTCTCGGCGCAGTCCAGAACAACACATGGTCTCCTTCTATCATCAGTGTTTTCAACTTCCGTGGTTTCTTTGGTGCCTTATGGTCGATAAAAGGCATCAGTGGTTGAAGGGCAGGTGTTTTCCAATATACATTACGAAGTACATTACCATAGTTGCCTACATTATCCACCACTGCCTTGGCATACCAGAGACATGTTCCGTCTACATTCGGCATCTGCTGATGTAACAGATATTTTGCGGGCATCTGATTGCTGTTTGGATGGTCAGGGTCGGCAAACTTCACCGTCCTCTCCACGTCTTCACCTATATATAATGGGCGTTTTGATGCATATTTGTTCCACCATGTGATCAATGTCTTGTAGTCGGCTGCCTTGTTACCTATCTCCCAATATACCTGTGGTACAAGATAATCCACAAATCCATTGTTCACCCAAAGAAGAACATCGGCATACAGGTCGTCATAGTTTTGCAGACCGTTGGTGTCACTGCCTACATTGGGGTCACTCTTCGCATTTCGGTATATACCAAAAGGTGACACGCCAAATTTAACCCATGGCTTGATGGATTTGATGGAGTCGCGCAACTGCTTGATAAAGATATTGACATTGTCACGACGCCAGTCGTTTCTGTTTTTTATTCCATTGTTGTACAGTTCGAATTCTTTATCGTCGGGTATGGTCTGTCCGGCAGCCGGGTAAGGATAAAAGTAATCGTCTATATGGAAACCGTCTATGTCGTAACGGCGTACGATATCATCTGCTATCTTGCATATATACTCTCTGTTAAGTGGGTTGCCTGGATTGAGAATATACAGTCCGTCGTAAGTAAACATCCTTTCGGGATGGGTTACCGAGATATGATTGCTTGCCTGAGGTATTATATTCTTCGTATTCTTGGCACGGTACGGATTGATCCATGCATGAATTTCCATGCCTCTCTTATGGCATTGTTCGACCATCCACTGTAAAGGATCCCAATAAGGACTGGGAGCCTTACCCTGTACACCGGTAAGATAACGGCTCCAAGGTTCGTAAGGACTGTTATACAAAGCATCGCATTCGGCACGAACCTGAAAAATAATCGTATTAACACCGTCTTTCTGCAGTTCGTCCAACTGATATGACAGTGTGCGCTGCATATCATCACGTGACAGTCCGTTAAACTGTCCATTAACGCACTGTATCCAAGCTCCACGAAACTCTCTTTTATTAGCAGCCTGCACTGTTAACAGGACAATCAATGAAACGGTCAATATGATAAATCTCTTCATAATTCTATCGTGTTTTGCATTATTTGGTTATTGTATCTTTTTTCCATCCTTGTATGCTCTTAGCACACCGTCTCCGTCTCTTTCGAGAATGATTGTTCCACCCAACCATTCTGTAACAGGCAGTTCATCCTCAAAACAATAGTAGTTGACTACCCTGCCTTCAATAAGTTCCACTACACATTGATGTAATTCCTCTTCATCGATGATGACTTGGTTGGAAGCCACCCTTCTGAACTGTTCATCGTCCATTCGATTTATTATTAGGTGCACTGGTCGGGGATGTGCTGACTGGTCCGCCTGAAGGTGGTACATTCGGTGCACTGGCAGGTGGTGGCACATTAGAAGGTGCACCCGATGGCGGCACATTGCCTGGTGCTCCTGTCGGTGGCATCGAATTGGGGTCTGTGGGCTTTGACATGCCCGGATTTGTTCCGGGAGCCTGCTGGGCAGCCGTCTTTTTCGTCTTGTGATATCTTAACAATACGATATTATCCACACACATCAGTTTGAGTGTCGTCTTTGAATCACCACCTTTACTGAGGAAGATGAATCCTCTTATTTCCTTAATCTTATGCTTATCATCGGGCATCACAGACACTCTAGAATGTGTGGCACTGCTGATATGCATATTCTGACTGGCCACACTGTCGTTGTCGTATCTGACGGCAAGCATGGCTATAGCGTCGCGCATTCCGTCTTCGAATATAAACTGGGTATCAAACGATAGGTCGAATGAATCACCGACATGATAGGTGGAATCAGCCTTGATATAGAAGGTAATTTTATTGAAAGGTGCCTGTGACAAAAGGAACTGACTGCTGCCTCTCCATACAATGGCGGTATCACCATTCGCACTGAGATGAACCAGTTTTCCACTGTTCTCTTCTTTTGCCGATTCTCCAGCTTCAGCCTGTAACCGTTTGTTTAGACCGTCATATATTTCACGCAACATGTCCGCATGCCGCTCATAATATTCCATCGACTTATCAAACTCGGCTTCGGTCAGATCGTATTTCTTCAACAGAGCATAAAAGTATAACCTTTTGTTATAATTTGCATTGTTAAAATCTCCATTATCCGCAGCTGCCTGGGACAGATGATAATCATATAATATATCTTCCATCTTACCAGGACTCATAATACCACTGGGTACACCTGGCTTACACGATGTGAACAGTGACATTGTTACAACAAAAAATATGAAATAGAAGACTCTTTTCATTCTTGATGATCCTCCTTGGATATATCTTCCGTTTTTTTATCTTTCCTACTGAAAGTAAACTGCAGTCCGTTCAGTTCTTTCCTATAAAATAACAGTAGCAGGACAACACCTACCGATATCACGGAATCGGCAAAATTGAAAATGGGACTGAAAAAAATGAATTCCTGTCCGCCCCATACCGGTACCCATGAAGGCCATGTCGTCTGTATGATCGGGAAATAGAACATATCTACGACTTTCCCCATCAAGAAAGAGGAGTAGCCTGTTCCGAAAGGAACAAAATAGGATGTATAAAACTCTGACGATCCGTTGAATATCAGTCCATAAAACATCGAATCGAATATATTGCCTGCCGCTCCGGCCAAAACCATGGAAAGACAGACAATATATCCTACTGGGGATTTCCTTTTTACCTCATAGTGGATATAATATCCTATCAAAATGACAGCCACTACCCGGAACAACGACAGGAATATCTTACTGAACAGTTGTATGCCATAAGCCATTCCATTGTTTTCTATAAAACAGATATAGAACCAGTCGGTGACATGAATACTCTCATGCAGACACAAATGTGTCTTCACCCAGATCTTAATCATCTGGTCAATCACAAGAGCAAGAAATATAATTAACAGCGATATTTTTCCTGCCGAAAGGAATTTTTTCCCCTTTTTCATTATTTAATGCTTACGCAGATTCTTCGATTCTACACTTAGTGTGGCATGAGGAACAGCACGAAGGCGCTCCTTTGGTATCAGTAGACCTGTAATACGGTCAATGCCATAAGTTTTGTTCTTGATGCGTATTAACGCTGCCTCCAGACCTTGGATAAACTTCTGCTGACGACTGGCCAACTGTACCAATTCCTCTTTGGTCTGTGTAGCGCTACCCTCTTCCAGTATCTTATATGTTGGGGATGTATCGTCTACGTCGTTTCCATCTTCGTTCATAAGAACTTTCATCATCTGATCATAGTCACGACGTGCCAATGCCAGTTTCTCATCGATGATCTGCTTGAATTCATCAAGTTCGTCATCACTATAACGTGTTTTTTCTGCCATAATAATTAAGATTTTGTTATGTTTATGTTCAATTTAAATTCATCAAAGTCTATCTCCTGACCGTTATTGGCTTCTACATGTATACTATCTGCCAACACTTGTCCCTTGATATATTCGCCATAACTCTCGATGGCTGCATCTGAAGCCACATTCGGAGCCACGGTGACATTGATACGGTCAGTTATCTCATAACCGTTTTCCTTACGCATGTTCTGTATACGGTTAATCAGTTCGCGGGCCATGCCCTCATTGCGTAATTCATCGTTGAGTTCAACCTCCAGAGCGACAGTCAAATTGCCTTCGTTGGATACCAACCATCCTGGTATATCTTCACTGATGATGTCTACATCGACAGCCTCGACTGATATCTGCTGCCCCTCAATATCCAAAGTGATTAGACCGCTCTTTTCGAGTTCTGCAATCTGCTCCTGAGACAACGCGTCCATAGCGGCGGCCACTGCTTTCATCATCTTACCAAACTTCTTACCCATTGTACGGAAGTTGCATTTTACCTTCTTGACAAGAACACCCGAACCTTCTACAAATTTGAGTTCTTTCACGTTTACCTCGTGCATGATAAGGTCTTTTACAGCCTCTATATGTTTTTTCTGTTCATCATCTGTAGCCGGAACCATAATACACTGAAGCGGTTGACGAACCTTGATATTCACTTTGCGGCGCAAGGCCAATACCATAGATGTCACTTTCTGTGCCATCTCCATACGTGCTTCGAGGTCTTTGTCGATAAACTGGTCATCTGCAACAGGGAAATCGGTCAGATGTACAGAACCGGTTTTGTCACGACCTGTAACCTTAACCAAATCCATATAGAGTTGGTCACTGTAGAACGGTGAGAACGGCGCCAACAGTTTGGCAACAGTCTCAAGACACGTATATAGAGTCTGATAAGCACTGAGTTTATCTGTGCTCATCTCCTTTCCCCAGAAACGTTTACGATTAAGACGTACATACCAGTTACTCAGGTCGTCATTGACGAATGTATCAATATATCGTCCAGCCTTTGTAGGTTCGTAGTCATCAAGAGCTGCCGTAACATCATTGACCAGTGAATGCAGTTCAGATAATATCCAACGGTCTATCTCAGGACGTTCGTTCAATGGAACATCAGCCTGCGAATAATCAAACCCGTCGACATTGGCATACAGACTGAAGAATGAATATGTATTATATAAGGTACCGAAGAACTTACGGCGCACCTCGTCTACTCCGTTTTCGTCAAATTTCAGATTGTCCCATGGTTGTGAATTGGTGAGCATATAGAATCTGACCGCATCGGTACCATATTTCTCTAAAGCGTCGAACGGATTGACAGCATTGCCAAGTCGTTTGCTCATCTTGTTGCCTTTGGCATCAAGCACAAGTCCGCTTGATATGACATTTTTGAATGCCACACTGTCAAATATCATTGTGGCGATAGCGTGGAGCGTAAAGAACCATCCACGTGTCTGATCAACCCCTTCATTGATAAAATCGGCAGGATATGCCTTGTTCTTATCTATCACATCCTTGTTCTCGAACGGATAGTGAATCTGTGCATAAGGCATAGAACCGGAATCGAACCATACATCAATCAGGTCTGTCTCGCGCTTCATCGGTTTACCGCTCTCACTTACCAATATGATATTGTCTACGTAAGGACGGTGCATATCTATCTTATCATAGTTTGTCTGTGAATAGTCGCCTGGTACAAACCCTTTGTCTTTCAAAGGATTACTCTTCATAAATCCTGCGGCTACTGATTTTTCTATCTCATCAAACAGCTCCTGCAAAGAACCGATACATACGGTATTATCGTCTTCATCGCGCCATACAGGCAGAGGTGTACCCCAGAAACGGGAACGGCTCAGGTTCCAATCGTTCAGATTATCGAGCCAGTTGCCGAAACGGCCTGTACCGGTTGATTCCGGTTTCCAATTGATCGTCTTATTGAGTTCCGACATACGTTCCTTTTTGGCCGTACTGCGGATGAACCAACTGTCGAGGGGATAATAAAGGATAGGTTTGTCTGTACGCCAGCAATGTGGATAGTTGTGTACATGTTTCTCTATCTTGAACGCCTTGTTCTGCTGTTTCAAATCCATACAAATGGAAATATCAAGTGTCTCGTCCTTGTCTGTCAGTGTATCGTCATAAGCATTCTTGACATAACGACCCGCATATTGACTCCAACCGTCTACATTGACATACTTGGCAACGAAATCGGTGTCAAGATCTTCCAATACATAATATTTACCCTGAAGATCGACTACCGGACGCTGTGCGCCTTTCTTATCTATCAACACGATAGCCGGCACACCTGCCTTACGGGCCACATTGGCATCATCTGCACCAAAGTTGGGGGCAATATGCACAATACCTGTACCGTCGTCGGTGGTAACATAATCACCAGGAATTACACGGAAAGCGCCATCACCCATCGGTTTGATCCAGGGCAACAGTTGTTCGTATTCCATACCGACCAAATCGGCACCCTTGTAGTGACCGACAACCTTCCAAGGAATAATTTTATCCTCTTTCTTATATGCCTGAAGGTCGGCATTTTCGCCTTCCGCTTTCAGGTATGCGCTAACACGGGCTTCAGCCATCACGATTGTGACAGGTTCGGCTGTATACATGTTATATGTCTGTATAGCTACATAATCAATCTTAGGGCCAACACACAAAGCGGAGTTGGCTGCGAGTGTCCAAGGTGTTGTGGTCCATGCCACGAAATACGGTTTGCCCCACTCCGTCATCTCCGGTTTAGGATTCTTCATGGCAAACTGTGCCGTTACGGTTGTATCCTTAACGTCTCGGTAACAACCGGGCTGGTTCAACTCATGACTTGAGAGCCCTGTTCCTGCTGCCGGCGAATATGGCTGTATCGTATATCCCTTGTAAAGCAAATCTTTTTCATAAAACTGCTTAAGCAACCACCACAATGTCTCGATGTATTTGTTGTCGTAAGTGATATATGGATGATCAAGGTCTACCCAATAACCCATTTTCTCTGTCAGTTCGCGCCACTCGGCTGTGAACATCATCACGTTCTCACGACACTTCTTGTTATAATCTTCAATAGATATCTTGCTGCCTATATCAACTTTCGTGATACCCAACTCTTTCTCCACACCCAGTTCGACAGGCAGACCATGTGTGTCCCAGCCTGCCTTACGGTGTACCTGGAAGCCCTTCATTGTTTTATATCTGTTGAACGTATCCTTAATAGTACGGGCAAGCACATGGTGAATACCGGGATGACCATTGGCAGAAGGAGGACCTTCGAAGAAAACGAACTGGGGACAACCCTCACGCTCGCTTATAGATTTATGGAAAACATCATTCTTCTCCCAGTCTGCAAGTACGTCCTTGTTGACTTCTGTCAGATTCAAACCGCTGTGTTCGGCAAATTTCTTAGCCATATCTATTTACTTAATTTTGTTATATTCAAAAAAAACCTTATTTTTATAGCGTGCAAAGGTAAGAAAAAAAATCAGTAAAGCAAAAGAATTAAAAAAAATAAACTATTAAACTATATGTATCATAAAATATTAGTACCTTTGGGCGTGAAAATAAAGGAGTAATGCAATGAAAAGAGCTATCATCATAGGCGCGTCGTCGGGAATGGGACTGGAAATCAGCAAACTGTTGCTTGCTGACGGTTGGCATATCGGAGCCGCCGCGCGCAGACGTGACAGACTTGAACAACTGAAGGCCATTGACCCGTCCAAGGTCGATATAGAAATGATAGATGTAACATCTGATGATGCACCTCTGAAGACAAAAGGACTGATAGATCGTATGGGAGGAATCAATCTATTTGTATACGTATCAGGTATCGGGCATCAAAACAGGCTGTTAGATATTCATGTCGAAAGAGATACTTTAATAACAAACGCTCTCGGTTTTACACAAATGATCGATACTGCGTTCAACTATATGGCGAACAATTGCGGTGGACAAATCGCTGTAATCAGTTCTATAGCCGGAACCAAAGGTTTGGGAGCAGCACCATCTTATTCAGCCACAAAAGCTTTTCAGAATAAATATATACAGTCGCTAGAACAACTCGCCAACATGCGTCACCTGCACATCCATTTCACAGATATACGTCCTGGGTTCGTCGACACCGATCTGCTCAATGATGGTAATCGCTACCCGTTGCTGATGAAGAAAGAAAAGGTGGCAAAAGAAATAGTCAATGCCATATATGACAAAAAACATGTATGGGTTATCGACTGGAGATGGCGCGTCATCACCTTTTTTTGGCAACTGATCCCTAATATTGTATGGAGAAGAATGAACATATAAACTACTTATCAAAGATGTCTGATCACAAAAATATATTTCAATTCAAGTCGGTCAACCACATATTTATGGCCGCAGTGGCACTGAACCTGCTTTTCGTTTGCGTGGAAGCATGCGTGGGTATACTGGAAAATTCCCTCAGTCTGTTGTCGGATGCCGGTCATAATCTGCGTGATGTATTCTCCCTGCTGCTCGTTCTCGCAGCCTTCAGACTGGCCAAAATAAAGAGAAATAAAAGATTTACATACGGATACAAAAAAAGTACGATACTGATATCCCTTATCAACGCGACCATACTGATCGTAGCCGTTGTCGCCATTATCATAGAGAGTATCATCAAATTTCATGTACCTGCAGAGGTGAACGGTATAGCCATGTCGTGGACGGCAGCTGCCGGTATCATAGTAAACGGTATCACCGCTGCCATGCTGGTAAGCGGTCAGAAGAAAGATCTCAATATACGCAGTATCTTTCTTCATAAACTGATAGATGCTCTGGTGTCGATAGGTGTGGTGATATCAGGTATCGTCATTTCTGTAACGGGCTGGAACATCCTTGACCCGCTCGTCAGTATCGTAATTGCAGTCATCATTCTGATACCTGCCGTCAAACTGCTTCTGGACAGTCTGCGGTTATCACTCGACGGTATACCGGCTGGCATAGACATCGATGAAATAGAAAAACTGATTAGGGACACGGAGCACGTAAAAGATGTGCACCATATCCACATTTGGCCGTTGAGTACTACCGAGAATGCCTTTACCGCACACATTATCGTTGACGATATGGCATATATGGAAGACGTAAAGCATACGCTGAAAAAGCATCTCGAAAGTATAGGCATCGATCACCCAACCATAGAAATGGAGAGCAATACCTGCCACTGTGATGAGACAAAATGTAAAAATGCAGGTTGTTAACCTGCATTTTCTATTTTTCCAATAATATCTTGACTATTCTTTCGGCGGTGCGGCCATCCCATCTGTCGGGCAAAGCGCATTTTTTCCATTTGCCATCGTTGATATCAGAAACATACTTCGCCAACAATGTTGCATCTTCGCCAACCAGTGCGTTGGAACCTGTATTCACTGTTTCAATGTGTTCCGTATAACTGTTGAGTGTGATGCACGGGACATTATTGAATGTCGCCTCTTCGGCCACATTACCTGAATCTGTAACGATACCCATGGCATTTACTGTGAGATAACCGAATTCGAGATATGTAAGCGGATCAATAATAACAAAATTCTTACATTCGGACGGTACCAGTGCGTCTATCACCTGTCTGGCTTCTTTACGCAAGGGAGCGATGATAAGATGATCACCAGCCGAACGGATAACAGCATCAACCATTTTCTTCAGATTCATCTTGTCTGACATCAAAGCCTTACGGTTTAGGGTAAACACGAAATAAGCCTTCTCTTTGATACCATTGGTATCGAATATGGCAGGACGATGCAGACGGGAATGATTGAAACGAAGTGTATCCATCAGTATATTACCGACCATATACACCTGGGATATCTCGGCACCCTCTCTACTGACGATACTGTTGCTGCCCATGCCCGCTGTAAATAGTAAGTCGGACAGTCCGTCAATAACCATACGGTTAATCTCTTTAGGCATCTTGATATCAAAAGAACGGGTACCGGCAACCAAATGAGCCAGTTTCTTCCCTTTTTTCTTTGTCACAATGGCTGCCGCCATTGTAGAAGCCAAATCGTCGACTACAATCACCACATCTGTCGGATTGTTATCCAGATACTTGTCAAATTCGGACATGACCCTACCCGTCAACTCGTTGAGACTTATACAGTCTACACCGAGATAAACATCCGGTTTGGATATATTCAAGTCGGAAAAGAGAGAATCTTCAAGGGTCTCATCTGATGCGACACCTGAATAGACCAAACTATAGTTAATATCTTTTCCATCGTTTTTAGCCTTGTTTATTGCCCATATTATAGGAGCCACCTTGATAAAATTAGGGCGTGCACCGGTAACAATACAAATATTCATATACAATAGAGTTTATTTCGTTACTTCAGCCAGTCTGGCAGCCAGTTTATCTGACATAACAGTAGAAAGCGCCACTTTACCGTCAGGACCGACAAGATACATGGACGGTATCCATTTTATTTGATACAATCCGGAAATAATCGTGTCATGCCACTTTTTCAATTCACAGACACTGTAATACTTCATCCCAATCTGATTGACAGCGCTCGTCCATGCCTTTTTATCGTTATCAAAAGAGACACCTATAAACACCACTCCCTTATCTTTATACATATTATAAAGATTAACGATATTGGGCGCATCTTTACGACAGTCTGGACACCAAGACGCCCAAAAATCAATCACTACGTACTTGCCTTTGAACTGACTGAGCGAGACAGCATTACCATTGATATCGGTAAGTTTGAAATCTGGCGCTGGCGTCCCTGTCTTCAATAGTTCCACAGCATATTTGTCATCATCATCTTCTGCACTGGCCTGAATACTGTATCCGCCAATAAACAACAAGATAATGAATGTATATAAAAAATTCTTTCCCATCATGACACCTCTAACTTTCTTTGAATAAATCTTTAATACCACCTATGCTGCCCAATAGATTCGTTGCTTCGTAAGGCAAATAAACGGTTTTCGTCTTATCACCGGTGGCCACTTCCTGCAACATGGCGATATACTTCTGAGCCAACAGATAATTAGCAGGATTCGTGCTTTTACCTACAGCCTCCGTAATTTTCTGAATGGCTATTGCTTCAGCTTCAGCCTTGCGGATACGTGCCTGTGCCTCACCTTCAGCATTAAGAATAGCCATCTGCTTTTCAGCCTCGGCATTATTGATCGTTGCCGTCTTTTCACCTTCCGATTTCAAAATGGCAGCAGCTTTCTGACCTTCGCTCGTCAGAATGGTGGCACGTTTGTTACGTTCAGCCTGCATCTGCTTTTCCATAGCCTGCAGCACGCTCTCAGGAGGAGTGATATCCTGCAGCTCTACACGGTTTACCTTGATACCCCATTTATTGGTTGCATCATCAAGTACTGCACGCAGTTTGGTATTAATCGTATCACGTGATGTGAGCGTCTCGTCGAGTTCCAGTTCACCGATTATATTTCGCAGAGTGGTCTGAGTAAGTTTCTCGATAGCGTTGGGCAGGTTATTGATTTCATAAGCCGCCTTGAAGGGGTCTACAATCTGAAAATACAACAGCGCATTGATCTGCGTCTGTACATTATCCTTCGTTATCACATTCTGCTTATCGAAATCGTATACCTGTTCACGCAGATCGATGGAATCAGAATAGATGTACCGTCCCCTACTCATTGTGACGATATTCTTCGCCTTGTCGATAAAAGGGATTATCACATTGATACCCGGCTTGAGGGTAGCAAAATACTTACCCAGACGCTCAATAATCTTTGTTTCTGACTGTGGGATTATCACCAGACTCATCTTGGCGAAAATCAGTACGCAAACCACTATTGCGATTAGTACATAAGTTGTAATTGCCATAACTATAAATTTTAATGATATAATACTAAATTTTCTCCACCGTGATAATGATACTCTCACGGTCTACCACTTTCACCTTTTCATTTTTTGATATTTCAGCTCCGTCTTTACTGAGTGCTTTCCAGTCGTCACCGTCAATAGCGACACGACCATATCCGCCCGCTGAGATGGTTTCACTGACGCGTCCTTCCCTACCAATGAGAGCATCTGCATTACTGACCCTTTCACCATCAGTATGTCCATGCAGATATTTCAGTGCCAATGGACGGACCGTAAAGATACATATTGCCGATGCTACGGCAAATGTGAGTATCTGTGCCACGAACCCACCGCCGACAGCGGCCACTACTGCAGAAACGGCTGCCCCGATAGCAAAGCACAAAATATAGAAAGTGCCACTGCTAAGTTCGATAATAAGACTAAGTATAGCCAGAAACACCCATATCTGCCATACATTTTGGGATAGATATTCAATCATCGGTTTCCTTTATTGATTAATATTATTTGCAAATTTACATAAAATAAAAATACGGCACAAATATTAGTCGATAAAAAATATATAGTTTTCCTTTAATAATATAAAGGATGAAGAAATAAGTTAAAATAGTCTTTCATAAATTAGTAAATATAATTTAAAGTATTATATTTGCACTATCATAACAAACTAAAAACTATTGAACAAATGAAACGAATCTTAAGTATGGGATTATTATCCCTCGTTGCCCTTTGCTTTACGATCCATGCATCAGCTGCAGATGATTACAGCAAGTATTATACGAACCTTCCGGTGCAGTTGCAACAGGTATCTGCACCTATTATTCCCGCGACCACTGTATCTATCAAGGATTACGGTGCTGTGGGAGACGGAGTCACGCTGTGTACCGAAGCTTTCAATAAAGCGATGAGCGACCTTCAGAAGAGAGGTGGCGGTCATCTCAACGTACCCGCCGGCGTCTGGCTTTCAGGACCAATCGCTTTCAAGGATAACATAGACCTGCATCTTGACAGAAACGCGATGATACTGTTTTCGCCTGACAAATCACTATATAACAAAGACAGTGACGGTAAAGTACTAGACAGATGTGTGCCGATGATCAACATCAGCAAACGCAAGAATGTAAGTATTACAGGTGAAGGTACAATAGACGGCAACGGAAAATACTGGCGACCGGTAAAACATTCTAAAGTCAGCGATGCCGAATGGAACGAATTTAAGGCGATGGGCGGAACAATAACAGGTAACGGACAATTCTGGTATCCCTATCAGTTGAACAACGGACTGCCTGAAATAGCGAACTCGGCTGAAGAAACAGAGAAGTTGCGCGCAGACCTTGTACGCATCACTGACTGTGAGAATATTCTGATACAGGGTGTGACATTCCAGAATTCTCCCCGGTTTCACGTTCATCCTATACGTTGCACCAACGTGATTGTTGACGGTATCACGGCACGCTGTCCGTGGAATGCACAAAACGGAGATGCCATCGACCTGGCATGTGTAAGGAAAGCTATTATTGTAAACAGTATCGTGGATGCCGGTGACGACGGTCTATGTATGAAAGGCGGAGTAGGCAAAGCCGGTACCGACTGGGGTAAAACGGAGGATATTCTTATTCAGAACTGCAAGGTTTACCATGCTCATGGCGGTTTCGTTATCGGCAGTGAATTTTCGGGCGGAATGAACAAGATTGTTGTGCGAGACTGCACATTCAGTGGAACGGACACTGGACTCCGTTTCAAAAGTGGCGTAGGCAGAGGTGGTCTGAGTGAAAATATATTTATCAACAATATCTATATGAACAATATCAAAGACCAGGCCATTGTGTTCGAATGTACTTATGAAGACAAAAAGATGAACCAGAACGACGGGCACCTTAACGAAGCATCTGCGGCGGTAAAAAAAGAAATAGCACCTTTTACACCCGACTATCAAGACATTCACATATCCAACCTGGTCTGTAACGGTGCGGAGTCGGCAATAGTAATAAAGGGATTGGCAGAACTGCCTGTACACGATATCACCATCGACAACTCCACCATATCCGCAATAAATGGTATAGATATGATTAATGCGACAAACATAAAAATGAATAACGTCAACATCATCTCGGCCAAAACACCTTCGTTCAAACTCAATAACGTAAAGGGTATCATCCTTAACGGTAAAGAGATTAAATAGGAACAGAATCAATAAACACGAATTTTATATAACGGTGTCCCCTGTAGTGCGAGAGGTTTGTCGTGAGCAAAAAACACTTCTCCATCTACAGGGGATTTCAGTTCACTCAATACAGCCCCCAGATAAGGATCAATAATAGCAGCGAGTGTTTCACCTCTGCTCACCTCGTCGGCGGCATCCTTGTACTTATAGAAGATGCCACCGGTAGTGGCTTTTACGGTTACGAGATCATGGTCCTCATTCAGCATTGTGGAACTGTACCCCGATCCTACACGAACATCGGAAGATATGATGCCGGCTTGTTTCATAAAACGCAATATCGCCTCAAGAGTAATCACGCTGGATTTATTGGCCATAGCATGCGTCTGTCCGCCATAAACGGAGAAGGCTTTGGTGTTCCATATCTGCCAGTTATAGTTGAGCAGCGTCGTATCGAAAGGTTTGGGTTTATGTGTGCTGACATAAGGCATTCCGAACCACCGCGCCTCCTCCATCGCTTCATAACCCGTTTTGAGCATACGTACATGTGGTATAAAACTGCCCGGCATGTAGAAACTGGCCATCTGTATACCATATTCGTAACCCTCTATCGCCTTGAAGAGGGCCGCAGCTATACGCTGAGTCGTTTCTCCGTTTTCAAACCCCGGGAACATACGGTTGATATCCGTATCGTCCATCGCCCAGAAACGTTTTTCAATATTCATCGAATACGGGTTGGCGGACGGTATCACCAATATCTCGCAACCGTCGGTCAACTGTCCTGCGGTTTCGAGCAACAGCAATTTCCGCACCAGTTGCGAGATGATATACTGTTGCTGTACCTCATCACCTCGCATCGGACCCACAATGGCCAATGACTTTTCCCCTTCGCCGAATCTGAACCCATGTATTCTGAACTCGTCACGATAGGGAGATTTCATACTGTATATTATATCCTTTTTCATACTGATATTAATTATTTATCAAATGTATCCTGGCCAACAACGAACCCTCATATACGACAGGATATGCTCTCAGCGTAAAGAGTAATCCATGTACAGGAGAAAGAACTTCCTGCATCACATCCCCTGTGAGTGGGTCGACTATTTTCCCGATACATTCACCTTTGTCTACAACAATTGAATTCTTCACATCCGTAATAAATACGCCCGAGGCCAAAGCATTGACAAACGACACCTCGTCGCCTGATGAAACGATCGGATTTGTGATCACATCATCGACCGTCATCTTCCACATTCCGAAATGTGACAACAGGTTAAGAATGCCGGTAACAAGTTTGTCGCCCAAACTTTCATTGATACGCATACCTACCCCCATCTCAACAACCAGGGTATCCGTGCCTGTACTATTGAGAGAATAAGCCAGTGTAGCCTCAAGCACAGTGGCGGCATCGTGCACCCATATAAAATCCGTATTGAGCAGTTTGGCAAACGGCACCAGACGGTCGGCATCATTCTCATTGATACGCACCTGCGGTATTTCCCTTAAAAATATATTGCTTGAATGTATATCGATAACCATGTCGGCTCCCTTCAGATTCTCACAAATCGCATGTGCCGTCTGTTCGAACATCGACCCCTTGGGATCACCTGGAAAGATGCGGTTCATATCCAGGTCGAAATTAGGAATGCCACGCTTAATCGTATCAATACCCAGAGGATTCAGAGCCGGGAATATTTCCACCTGACCGTCAAGCATATCCAGATACTGCTTCAATATCCGGTTCAGTTTGTAGCATACGTATTGTCCTTCCAATTCGTCACCGTGCGTACCCGTAACGATACACACCCGCTTCTTGCCTACGCCACCCTTTATAATATTCTTCTTGATAAAAAGTTGTTCGTCTACAGGCAATGCTGTTTCTACTATTGCATCTATCATATTTCTTTTATTTCCTTTACGATTACCTTTACCTCTATCTGCTGTTGGGCGCAGCCGGTGAATACGCCTCTGTTTACGGCACAGTCGGCAGCATCCCTGCCATGAGCCAGTTTGACATAGCCATATTCTATCAATACATTATTAGTTGGGTCCACTCCTCTCCATTCACCATTACTATAAATTTCCACCCATGCATGGGTTTCACCTTGTCCGGTTATAAAACCGTTCACATATCGTGCGGGGATACCTTGGTATCTGCATAAAGCAATAAGTACATGGGCGAAATCCTGACACACGCCTTTCTCTTTTTTAAACGCCTCCACGGCCGTAGTATTCACAGCTGTAGAACCTGGCAGATAATCCATCCATTGATGCACAGCATTGCATAGCGCCATGGCTTTGTCGAGATTATCGCCACCGTCGAGTCTTACCACATGATAAAATTTGACCATGGGCTCGTCTATCATGGTAAGAGCCGAAGGCAGCATGTAGACAGACTTAGGCTTTTCATCGCATATTGCATAGGGAATCTGCGACACCTCACCGCAACTGATAAAGACAAACAAATCATGTGCGTCTGTCTTGTATCCGTACTGCACTTCGTTACCGAAACAGTCGGCATCATATTCCAGACTGTCATGCGGTTCCATGTACAGTTTATGACATTCCAAATTCTGGAAATCACATCGACACGGTATACAGCGCAACTTAAAGTGATGTCTGGTGACAGGATGGTCAAACCTTATGACAGTTTCATACTGATAAGAATAATACTTCATAACAATATCAATTGGTTCAGACACTTCAACAATTTGTTTCTGTACTCATCATCTTCTATATTGTAATTTTCAGGTTTAAGCATCTCGTCCAGTTTATCCTCAAAATTTGTGTCGAAGAGACCTTCCTCCACAACCGCGCAGTGTTTGAGTCGTCGGTAGAACTCGCCTACGCGTTTCCAACTGTATCTGAATCTGATACGCATATCAAGATATTCCGTCAGTCTGCCGGCAATAAGGAAATTGCGCACCCTCCCGTCATCGATTCGTTCATCCAGCGATCCCCAGAAAGAAAGCAGGCAGTCGGTCACCGTCTGTAGATTCGTAATATTGGTATCACCCTTTTCAGCCTCAGCCTTCATTTTAGACATGGCCATCTCCACATATCCCAATGTTTCCGACATAATCTCCCGGCGAAGTACAATTGCATTATCCATCGCCCTCTCCAGTCCACTTATCAGCGACGCAGGATTGTGCGAGTCATACATCAGCCCCAGTTTGAAAGCCTCTATATCCGGATAGGTATCAGCCACATCCATCGTATGATAATACATCTCATACTCATCCGTCGAACCGTCTATCATCTTGTCGTAACAGCGACGCAACAGATGCAAACTCGTATAGACTCTCTCTGTGTATCTTCCAAGCCAGTAGAGCCTATTGGCCTTCGTGGCAGAAATTGTATAGCAAACCATATTTTTATTGTTTTTATAATTAATTGTTCAGTCTTTCTCCATCACCCATGTATCCTTGAAACCACCGCCCTGTGACGAATTGACCACAAACGAGTCGGGATTGCGTGAAAATCTTGTCAAACCGCTTTTCCATACTTTCGTTTCTTTGCCCGATATCACAAAGGCTCTGAGATCAGCCTTTCTCTCCACACGTTCGTCACCCTCCAGTATCTCAAGGTCCTTGAAGTCGATTACCTCCTGCGCAATCCACCTACGCGGATTATCCACGATAAGTTGTTTCATCTCCTTCAGTTTCTCCTCATCCATATCCCTGCCGAAGAGAACGCCATACCCACCTGCCTCACTTACGTCTTTGATAACCAATTTTTCCAGATGATCCAGAATATAACGGTAATCCTTTTCGTAATACGGCAGATAGGTAGGTGCGTTCTGCAAAACCGGAGTCTCATCGAGGTAATACTTTACCATCTTCGGCACGAAGTAATAAATGCCCTTATCATCGGCGACTCCGTTGCCTAGGGCATTAACTAAAGCTACGTTCCCCTTTTTATATGCCTGCATCAGGTTGGGCACTCCCAAAAGTGACGAAGGCTCGAACGTAAGCGGATCCATATACTCATCACTAACACGTCTGTATATCACGCCAACCCTCTGGCGTTCACCATTTATTCCTAGATAATATACCATGTCGTCTTCCACGACCATATCACCCGGAAACGCCAATGTGGCACCTGTTTTCTCAGCCAGATAAGAATGCTCGAAGAAAGCGGAATTGTACCTGCCGGGAGTCAGTATGACGGATATGCCGCGCTCGTCGTTCACATACTCCAACATTTCATGCAGCAACCCACTATAGTTGCGGTTGTCGGCTATCGCAGATTCACTGAATGTCTCCGGACATACTTTTCTCGTAATCTTTCGGGCTATCATCGGATATGACGCCCCGGAAGGAATCCTCAAGTTATCCTCGAGTACATACCAGTTCTCATCTTTTCCCTGCACAAGATCTATACCCGAGATATGGGCATAAATCTTGTCTGCAGGTGTTATCCCTTCACACTCTGGTAGATAACCTTTTGATGCAAAAACGAACTCTTCCGGTACAATGTTATCCTTAATAATCTCTTTACCATGATAAATATCATAGAGAAACATATTAAGAGCTTTCACTCTCTGTATCAATCCTTTCTCCAGATAATCCCAGTCTTTCTTCGAGATTACACGTGGTATGGAATCGAATGGGAACAACTGTTCTTTGAATACGCCATGCTTGTATACACCGAACCTTACCCCAAACCGTTCCATCCACCTGTTCACCTCGTCTCTACTTTCAATCAAATTTTTCATGTTCGTGCCGTTTTATTTTGTGTTTGTGTTGTGTTATCGATTGCTGATTACATATTGTAACCTTTTCTTTTGCAAAAGTAGCAAAAAGAAAAGCACGACCCAAATAAAACAAGCAAAATGATATTAAAAAATTAATTTTAATATCATTTTGCTGTTATTATAAACTAATTGATTCCATTTTGGCAATGAAATCAAGGTTTTTTCTTTCAAAATGAAAGTTTCTGTAAAATATTACTTTGCGGTTAAATCTTTACCTTCGTATTGGCATATTGCATCAATCCATTTCTGTGGAAGTGCCATCGATTCCTTTTTCTCCAGATTGTATGCCACCATAATAGATGTACAGGTACATTTCACCTCGTCAGTATCTACATCGAAAACTTCCTGTTGAAGTGTAAAACTCTTATGTCCGATTCTTGATACCGCCGTACGTACTGCCACATTCGTATTACTGGTTATCTGCGATAGGAAGTCGCTTTCTATATGCACCACCATAATAGCTTCCTTGTCCCATTCCACGTTGGGGCACACTTCAGCTACATAATCCGTCTTGGCTGTATCATAATATTGAAAGTATACAGTGTTGTTCACGTGGCCGAATTTATCCACGTCGTTAAACCTTATCTGCACAGGTAAGGAATGATGAAACTCGATTTTTTCCATAATTATACATGTTTACCAAGTGCAAAGGTACACTTTTTTATTGTCTTTGCAAATTAAAATCGGGTTATCTCCGCATTTTCATCCATTTATTCCACCCTATTGATGGCTACATTGGGATATTCGTTGTTAATAATCATCAAAGGTGTCTCCGTATCCTTGCGGGTTGACTTGATAACCATATCTACGTGATATTCGGTTTCGTTAGCATGATGGTTCTCTTCCATCTCATAGGATACGATGATGTAATGTTCCCTGTCGGCGAAACGTTTCAGCAGACTGTCGAGGTCACATTTATTTTTAACCGTGAAACTGATAGCGCATGAGCGCAAGCCTACGTTTCTGAATACCATATTGAGCACCACCAGTCCGATAAGTACGATCACAGTCATGGCTATACCCAGCACATACATGCCTGCTCCTACAGCCAATCCGATACCAGCCGTGGCCCACAGTCCTGCTGCGGTGGTCAGTCCGCGTACAATCTGCTTCTGCAGAATAATAGTGCCGGCACCGATGAAACCGATACCCGAAACCACCAGCGATGCGATACGGCTCGGGTCCATACTGGTACCAGTACGACTCATCACATCCACAAAACCGTATTGTGATATGATCATCATCAGGGCACTTCCTGTGGCTACCAGAAAATGTGTGCGAAACCCCGCCTCCTTGGCATGACGCTCACGGTCGAAGCCAATGGCGGTACCAAGTATTCCTGCCAATAATATGCGAAGTATAAATTCTAATGTCATATCCATCTTTATTCCTCCTTTTTTGCAAAGAAAACACTATACTAATACTGTTTTTCCCCGTTGAGTATATACATTTTATCCTTATTGGCCTCCACCTGCGGCTTTTGCACTTTTTCGTCCCATTCGGTAGGATCTATACTTTCCTGAGAAATAGATATGGCATTCTGCGGGCATCCCCATACGTCGAGTACAACCTTGTTAATACCCTCTATCAGTTTTCTCTTTGTTTCCTCATCCTTCGGATAAGTCTTGATTGCTATGTATGGCATA
>NZ_CALMHT010000107.1 GCF_937863835.1 uncultured Prevotella sp. | reverse complement strand
TGATTCTGATGACTGCATGGGGAAGTATCGAACTGGCTGTAAAAGGGATGAAGGCAGGCGCCTTCGATTTCATCACCAAACCATGGAACAATGCCATGCTACTGCAACGTATTGAGACAGCTTTGGAGCTTTCCGCATCATCCGCGTCATCTGTCTCAATACCAACTTCTTCTGCAGAACCCTCGACGAAAGATTTCGACCGTTCGTTTATTATCGGAAACAGCAAAGCTATGAACGATGTTCTGGATGTAGTGAAACGTGTAGCGCAGACCAATGCTTCAGTACTGATAACGGGAGAAAGCGGAACAGGTAAAGAACTGATAGCCGAGGCGATACATAGGAATAGTACACGACGCGAAAACAGTTTTGTCAAGGTAAATCTGGGTGGTATATCCCAGACTCTCTTCGAAAGCGAAATGTTCGGTCATAAGAAAGGGGCTTTCACAGATGCCTCGGCCGACCGCGCAGGGCGATTTGAATTGGCTGACAAAGGTACAATATTCCTTGACGAGATAGGCGACCTGGATATAGGCAGTCAGGTTAAACTATTGAGGGTGCTGCAGGATCAGACATTCGAGCCCCTCGGTGACAGTAGACCTCATAAGGTGGACATACGTGTCGTTTCGGCCACGAACGCCGATCTGGAACAGCGGATTAAAGAACATACTTTCCGGGAAGACCTGTTTTACCGCATTAATCTGATCACCGTACATCTACCTGCTCTCCGCGAACGACGTGAAGATATCCCATTGCTCGCACGCCATTTTGCTAAGAAACAATGCGAAACAAATCATCTTCCGACAGTAGATTTCTCGACGGACGCACTCTCTTTACTTGCACGTCTACCATACAGCGGTAATATCCGTGAACTGAAAAACCTGATCGAACGGACAATCATTATCAGTGGTAAGACCATCATCGAAGCAAAGGATTTCGAACCTCAACTAAATAACATTGAAGCGACGGTAACAGCCGATAATAAGGGACTGACGCTTGAAGACATAGAAAGACAGACGATCATCACATCTCTTGAAAGACACGACAATAATCTAAGTCATGTGGCACAAGACCTGGGATTAAGTCGTGCCGCACTATATAGACGACTTGACAAATACCAAATAAACTATAAAAAATGAGACTGCGCGGCTGGTTCATCATACTCACATTATTGATAAGCATCATTCTGATCATGCTTATCGTGCAGACATTTGTGCCAGACAAATTCCTTTTTTATATGATTGAGGGAATAGTGACAATAACAATCATCTATCTGTTTTTCTTCTACAAGCAGGTCATCAATCCGCTACGCGCCATCGGCAACGGCATGGAACTGCTGAAAGAACAGGACTTCAGCAGTAGACTGCGCAAGGTACATCAGAAGGATGCCGACCGTATCGTGGAAATTTTTAACAGGATGATAACACAACTGAAAGACGAACGTCTGCACGTAAGAGAACAGAATCAGTTTCTAGACCTGCTGATAAACGCTTCCCCTATGGGAGTCGTCATCCTGGATTTTGACGGACGGATAACATCATTGAACCCTGCGGCTACAAGATGTCTGGAATGTGACATACACAAGGCTGGCGGTAAATCACTGGCACAACTGAACAATTCATTGGCTGACAATATAGCGACGCTGGGAAAAGATGTCACGGAGACCTTTCAACTGAACGACTCGCATATATACCGTTGCAGTCGTCTTTCATTCATAGACCATGGTTATGCCCACCCTTTCATACTGATAGAGAGTCTGACAGATGAAGTGATGAAAGCTGAAAAGAAAGCTTATGAAAAAGTGATCCGTATGATCGCCCACGAAGTGAACAACACGACTGCCGGGGTAACATCCACACTGGACAGTGTAACTCAGGCCCTGCAGGATGTGCCAGAAACAGACGATTTACGGGAAGTGATGACCGCCTGCATTGAGAGATGCTACTCAATGAGCAAATTTATCACCAAATTCGCCGATGTAGTGAAGATCCCCGAACCGCAATTTCAGAACTGCGATATCAATTCACTTGTAACCACCTGTCTGCAGATTCTGGAGTCCACTTGTAACGAACATCATATCAGCGTGCGCTATCATCTATGCGAATCACCATTGCTTATCAAGATAGACACGACTCTGATGGAACAGGTGATTGTGAATATCATCAAAAACTCCGTAGAGAGCATTGACCACGACGGGGACATCTATATTTCCACTACAACCGATATGCTTGAAATCGCTGATAACGGGGCAGGCATCAGTAATGAGGCTTCACAGAAACTGTTCAGTCCGTTCTTCTCCACCAAACCGAACGGTCAGGGTATCGGACTGATCTTCATACGAGAAGTGCTGACAAAACATGGATTCTCTTTCTCTTTGAGAACATACGAAGACCATCTGACACGCTTTAAGATTGTTTTCTGAATTCGGATATGCTTTTACCGCTCATCTTCTTAAAGAAACGACTAAAAGTAGCCAAATCTTCAAAACCCAGGATATCACTTATTTCCTTTGCGCTTTTGTCGGTATACAAAAGCAGTCTTTTGGCTTCCGCCTCTACCCGTTCGTGAATGATGCGCAAAGGTGACGGCAGTTCGTAACTGGCAAACAGGTTGGATAATGTTTTGGGCGAACGGAATAACATATCCGCATAATCCTGCACACGCTTCTTATTCTTATAATTGTTGTCGACCAATACATGAAATTTCCTCACGATGTCGAAAGCCTTCTCACAATCTTCGTCCATCGAATATCTTTTGCGGGCAATACGAGTGCAAATGATAATAAAACGCTTAAGGAGTATGCGGAGCATCTCTTCCTGATGACGGTCTGTGATCATCGTCTCAGCTATAAAATCATCAATGGTAGAACATAAAATACGTGATTCTTCTTCTGTCAGTTGAAGGACCATCACATGACTCGAACCGTGAAACAGAAAACCGCTGCACGACACCTCATCGTCATGACCGAAGATGCAATAGAAATTACTATTGAATAATACGGTGATATATTCTCCGTCGGTCGAATCTATATCAAGATGATGCAACGGAGTGAGTGGTATGATCTCGTTTTCATGCAATGTCATCTTCACATGATCCACCTCGATAGAAATACTGCCACTTCTCACCCATAAGAACTTATACAGACTACTGTCTTTCTGCAGTGCCCTGTTTTCGTGAAATGAAGACGTAATGGCTATATTTCCATCAAGACGGGTGTTAAACTTATAATCTACTTTCGTTTGACTTATCATCGGAATTATATTTTTTGTTCTACGGCTGTAAAGATAATATTAATTCCTTTTATCTCCTATTTATTGAGCAATTTTTCGTCTATATTATTTTTCAACTGTGACTTCATCATAGCTCCCATCGTCACGAAAGGTTTTCCATTCATTGGAACCCAAAGCAACGTAGGAATACTCTGTACGCCGAAAGCACCTGCCAGATCCTGACTCTCATCCACGTCCACCTTATATATAATAATCTTACCGTCATATTCCTTAGCCAGTTCTTCCATGGTCGGTGCCAACATTCTGCACGGTCCGCACCACTTCGCATAAAAATCTACGATACAAGGAACATTACCCTCGTATTTCCATTCATTGGGATTTGCCTCATAATTGCACACTTTCTCTAAAAACTCAGCCTTTGTCAAATGAATTGTCTCCATATTACTTTTCTCCTTTTTGTTTTCTGTCGACTGTTTATGACCACTACCTGCACATGCTGTTATGGACAGTAATGACATCAGTACGACGATTGTTGATTTAATCTTGTTCATAATCTCTTAGTTTATGATGCAAAGGTACAATGAGTTTGATAGAGAATCGATGGCAGAAATACCATGATAGTTGGCAAAAATTCCCGAAGTGCCATATATACTTCGAAAAAGGGCATAAAAAAACCGCATCGAGATATCACATCTGAATGCGGACTTATACAATTATTAAATTTATAATATTACGAGAGATGTTACTTATTTATTGTTTATATTTTCTTTTTCAAGTTACGATTGATTAATTTAGTCTTTCAATATCAAGTATTCTTGATTCTTAAATTCCTATTTCATCATTTTCACTTTGCAAAGATACACAAAATTATTCAACCACCAAACATTTCTTGAAAAAAAATTACGTAAAAATCATTTTTTGTATTAATCTATGTTAAGTTCAATAAATTTAGGTGAAAAATACGTGCTTTTTTACAAAAAATAGGAAGTTGGATATAGTAAACGGGTGTGGAATGACAATTATAATATGTGGATGACGGGTTAAAAAAAAACAAGTTTATTTTGTCATGTCTCCATTTTGCACTAACTTTGCACTCACAAATTCGAATTTAAACATACTGGTATGAAAATTGAGACTGAAATATGCAGTTCGGTGATGAAAGCCGTTAAGGAACTGTACGGACAGGATGTACCTGAGAAGATGGTGCAATTACAGAAAACGAAACGTGAATTTGAGGGGAATCTGACGCTTGTCGTTTTTCCTTTCTTAAAGATGTCTCGTAAGAAACCTGAAGATACAGCACAGGAGATTGGCGAATATCTCGTTAAAAACGACAAGAATATAGCCGGTTTTAACGTGGTTAAAGGCTTTTTGAATCTTCATATAGCTCCTGCTGCATGGCTTGGACTTCTAAATACGATCAATGCGGATGAAACTTTTGGAGAAAAAAAGGCTACAGAGGATTCACCGCTTGTCATGATTGAATATTCTTCACCTAATACGAATAAGCCGCTTCACCTGGGGCACGTGCGCAACAACCTTCTTGGCTGGTCGCTTGCCCAGATTATGGAGGCGAATGGCAACAAAGTAGTCAAGACCAATATTGTAAACGACCGTGGTATCCATATCTGCAAGTCTATGTTGGCATGGCAGAAATGGGGTCATGGTGAAACGCCGGAGACCAGTGGTAAAAAAGGCGACCATCTGATCGGTGATTACTATGTAGCTTTCGACAAACATTATAAAGCGGAATGTGAAGAACTGAAAACTAAATATGTTGCCGAAGGTTTGAACGAGGAAGAAGCCGAGAAAAAAGCAAAAGACGAGGCACCTCTTATTAAAGAAGCTCACGAGATGTTGGTTAAATGGGAAAACAACGACCCCGAAGTCCGCGCTCTGTGGAAAAAGATGAACTCTTGGGTATATGCCGGTTTTGACGAAACATATAAGGCTCTGGGAGTCGCTTTCGACAAGATATATTATGAATCAGACACATACCTCAAAGGTAAAGCAAAGGTGGAAGAGGGACTAGAAAAAGGACTTTTCTTCCGCAAGGATGACAATAGCGTATGGGCTGACCTGAGTAAAGACGGACTGGACCAAAAACTGCTGTTACGTTCCGACGGTACGTCTGTCTATATGACACAGGATATCGGTACCGCTGAAATGCGTTTCAAGGATTTTCCTATTGACAAAATGATATATGTGGTAGGTAATGAACAGAATTACCACTTTCAGGTCCTGTCTCTCCTCCTCGACCGCCTCGGTTTTAAGTGGGGTAAAGAACTAGTCCATTTCTCTTACGGTATGGTGGAATTACCTAACGGAAAGATGAAAAGTCGTGAGGGCACTGTTGTCGATGCCGACGAACTGGTAGAGGAAATGATCGGTGATGCAAAGAAGACAAGTGAAGAACTGGGCAAATTTACCGACATGGCCGAAGAAGAACGAAACGAGATAGCACGCATTGTAGGTCTCGGTGCCCTGAAATACTTTATTCTGAAGGTGGATGCACGCAAGAACATGCTGTTCAACCCGGCTGAGAGTATCGACTTCAACGGCAACACAGGTCCCTTCATACAATATACGTATGCCCGCATCCGCAGTATTATGCGAAAGGCTGCCGCAGAAAACATCAGCATCCCCGAATCGCTTGCGGATGATATGCCTATCAACGACAAGGAAACAGACCTGATACAGAAGATGAACGACTTCGGTGCAGCAGTGGAACAGGCTGGCAAAGACTATAGTCCTAGTGGAATCGCCAACTATTGCTATGAACTGACGAAAGACTTCAATCAGTTCTATCACGATTATAGCATTCTGCATGAAGAAGACAACGACAAAAAACTGGTACGTCTGGTCATAGCCAAAAACGTTGCCAAAATCATCAAGAATGGTATGTCTCTCCTCGGTATCGAAGTACCTGAAAGGATGTAGTACACAATATATTATATGGAGAATCTGATCAATCCGCCAAGTTATCGCAATGATACGGTACTTCCATTACCCATGGAAGTACGTGCCAATGCGTGGGCTGTGGATGCTGCGTGCAGTGGCAACCCCGGTCCGATGGAGTATCAGGGAATAGACCTGCAGACAGGTGCGAGAATTTTCCATTTCGGTCCGGTTCACGGAACCAACAATATCGGTGAGTTTCTGGCTATCGTCCATGCTTTGGCATTGATGGAACAGATGGGTATCAAAGACAAAACCATATACAGCGACAGTTATAACGCCATATTATGGGTCAATAAGAAAAGTTGCAAAACCAAACTGGAACGCAACCCAAAGACGGAACAATTATTTCAGGTAATCGCCCGAGCCGAAAAATGGTTGAAGACACATCAGGTCCAGACACCTATCATCAAATGGGAAACCACGAAATGGGGCGAAGTGCCTGCCGACTTTGGTAGAAAAAACAAATAATCATATAGTATTCACCTTTTCGTAGGATATGATTACATTACCGTCATATTCTCTCCTGCTTACCACTCCGACTTCATCAGGAAGTTTGGGCGCCTTTGTTCCGTTTTCAACTGTTACAGGTGCTGTTTCCACCCTTATTTCATCCCATAGTCCCGCATCAAGGAAATATTGATGCGTCCGAGCTCCTCCTTCTACTATCAATGACTGTATATTCCTATTATATAATTCATCCAGTATCTGAGGTACAACAGGCTTTTCAAAATCAAGATCAGGGATAAATGGGTGATGACGGTCAATAACAATACGTAAGGGATCCCGACCGCTCCATTCACGGACATTCAGTTGTGAATGGTCGCGCTCGTCTGTCACTCTACCTATCAGAATGGCATCGCTTTCTGCACGCAATCGATGGGATAACATTTTTGTAAAGGGTGTGGATATAGCCATTTGATGGAAATTGTCATCTAAGAATCCATTTGCCGTCTGGCACCATTTTAATAGGATGTAAGGACGATGATGGGTGTTAAACGTTATAAAACTCTTGTTCAAAGCCAAACATTCTTTTTCCAAAACCCCTACTGTAACTTCGATACCGGCGTCACGAAGTTTCTTTATTCCACGGCCCTGCACTTTAGCGAAAGGGTCTATACAACCGACCACAACCCGCTTCACACCTTTATTCACAATTAGATCGGCACAAGGCGGTGTACGTCCATAATGACTGCACGGTTCGAGACTGACATATAATGTAGATTTCGAAAGTAAAATGCCATCCTTTTCGGCAACCGACTTAAAAGCATTTACCTCTGCATGACCTTCACCACATCTCACATGATACCCCTCGCCTATAATCCGTCCGTCACACACGATGACAGCACCGACCATCGGGTTGGGTTTGGCATTCTGCCGACCATTTGCAGCCAACTGCAAACAACGGTGCATGTATTTTTCGTCTTCTATTGTTTGGTCCATTACAAATGATTTACTAAATTTGCATCCAATTTAATCAAGGGCGATGACATACGACGATATTTGGCACAGACTGCAAACAATTTATGAGACAGGCGAAGCGAAAGCTATTGCCCGCTATGTGCTGGATGTGCGGTTCGGCATGTCGGCGACCGATGTATATTGTGGCAAAGTTACACAATTATCAGCAGAAGACACGAATAAACTGGAAAAAATAATCGCGCGGCTTGAAAAATCAGAACCGGTACAGTATGTCTTGGGTACGGCGGAATTTGCCGGACGCACGTTTCATGTTGCGCCAGGGGTATTGATTCCAAGACCTGAGACCGCAGAACTGTGTGACTGGATTGCGAAATGTGAACCGAAGGATGTTTCATGCCTTTCTATACTGGATATCGGTACGGGAAGTGGTTGCATAGCCATCACACTGTCTCTCGAAATGCCATCGGCGAATGTATGTTCATGGGATATATCACCCGAAGCCGTTCGTATAGCAACAGAGAATGCCGACAAACTGAAGGCGAAGGTCTCTTTTGAAATACGAGACGCACTGAACCCGCCTGATGACCAGAAGAAATGGGATGTCATCGTAAGTAATCCTCCTTATATATGTGAACGGGAGAAAGCGGATATGGACAGAAATGTATTGGAATATGAACCAGACACAGCTTTGTTCGTACCCGACGACGATCCGCTCCTGTTCTATCGTGCCATCAGTGAATATGCCATCAAAGCCCTGACGGATACAGGTTCTTTATTTTTTGAAATCAATCCGATTTATCATAAAGAGACCAAAGACATGATGGGTCGTATCGGATTCGGGAATATAGAAGAACGTAAGGACATGTTCGACAAACTACGTTTTATTAAAGCAAAAAAAAGATGAAGGAGATATCAGAACAGGATGCATTTTTCAGATTATCGGCTCTCTGCTCCACTGCCGAGCACTGCTCTTACGAGATGATACAAAAAATGCAGAAATGGGGACTCGGCGAAGAAGCTCAGGCAGGTATCATGCAAAAGTTGACTGCCGAAAAATACATTGATGATGAAAGATTCTGCCGCTTTTTCGTTAAGGACAAAATAAGATACAGTAAATGGGGCCGCAGAAAGATAGAGCAGGCTCTATGGATGAAAAGGATAGAAGCAGGCATTCAGCGTACGGTATTGGATGCTGTTGATGACGAAGAATACCTGAAAGTATTACGCCCATTGATAAAAAGCAAACGCAAGAGTACAAAGGCTGATAGTGAATACGAACTGAATAGCAAGTTGATAAGGTTTGCCCTTGGTCGTGGTTTTGGTATAAATCTTATAAAACAGTGTATTGACAATGCCGACGAATTCGACATCGAAGAAGAAAATTAGTTTTTGGAGCAGAGTATTCGATTTAATAGCCCCGCGCGCCTGTGTGATATGCGGTGACCGACTGGCATTGGAAGAAAATACCATCTGCGGGAAATGTAATATGCATCTTCCACGGACGGAGTATCACCTGAATCCTTATGAAAACGAGATGGCAAAACTCTTCTGGGCTCAGATTCCTATCGAACGTGCCACAGCTTTCTTCTATTATGAGGGTCACTCGCAAGTAAGTAATATCCTCTACGCACTCAAATATGGCAACCATCCCGAAATAGGCATCGTCATGGGACGGATGCTGGGCAGAGAGATAGTGAGAAGCGGATTCTTTGAAGACATTGACATCATCATACCGATTCCCCTGGCTCATAAAAGAAGAAGGCAAAGAGGATATAATCAAAGTCTGATGATAGCCAAAGGCATTAGTGAGATAACACAAATACCGATCAACAACAAAATTGTCAGTCGACTATCGTTTTCGGAAAGTCAGACGCACAAAGACCGTTGGGGACGGAGCGAAAATGTAAAAGGGGTATTTATATTGGAAGACGGGGATGTTATCAGAAACAAACATATTCTGATTGTCGACGATGTCGTCACTACCGGTGCAACGGTCATTTCCTGTTCCAAAGAACTGATGAAGGCAGAAAGTGTAAAAATAAGTGTCATATCATTGGGTTTCGCCAAAAGTTAGAAACATTTAACTATCATTCGGTCCTTTCAATAAAAAAGAATATGTACCTTTGCATTTAATTAATAAATAGATATTTTTATAATGGATACATTAAAGAAGGAATTCGCTTCCAGATTATTGAAAATCAAAGCAATAAAGTTACAACCAAACAATCCTTTCACATGGGCTTCTGGATGGAAATCACCATTTTATTGCGACAACCGTAAGACATTATCTTATCCCGGATTAAGAAATTTCGTAAAACTTGAAATATGTCATGCCATCATGGAGTATTTCCCTGAGGCTGAAGCAGTGGCAGGTGTTGCCACCGGTGCTATCGCACAGGGTGCCCTTGTTGCTGAAGAACTGAGTCTGCCGTTTGTATACGTTCGTAGCAAGCCAAAAGATCATGGACTTGAAAACCTGATCGAAGGTGAACTGAAACCGGGTATGAAAGTAGTCGTAATCGAAGACTTGGTTTCTACCGGACTGAGCAGTCTCAAAGCCGTAGAAGCTATTCGCCGCGACGGTTGCGATGTTATCGGCATGGTAGCTTCATACACGTATGGATTCCCTGTAGCCGAACAGGCTTTCAAGGATGCGAATGTAAAACTTGTTACTCTTACGGATTATGACCATGTAGTAAATCAGGCTCTTGAAACCGGTTATATACAGGATGAGGATGTCGCAGTACTGCACAAGTGGCGTAAGGACCCTGCTCACTGGAACGGATAAACGATTAGTGTATGAGTTCTACAAAATTTGAAAGCAGTATCAAGGTTTTACCTTACTCACAACAACAGGTATTCAATAGTCTTAGCGATCTTAACAACCTTGAAAAGGTAAAAGACCGTGTACCGGAAGACAAGGTTAAGGATTTTAAGTTCGACCATGATTCGGTAAGTATCAATGTATCTCCTGTAGGGGATATAAAACTACATATCATCGAACGTGAAGAACCTAAATGTGTCAAGTTTGAAACAGAAAAATCTCCTGTTCCTTTTAATCTCTGGATTCAACTTTTACCTGTAACGGAGGAATCGTGTAAGATGAAACTTACACTGAAGGCGGAACTGAACCCTTTTATTAAAGGTATGGTGAGCGGTCCTCTTCAAGACGGACTGGAAAAAATTGCTGATGCACTGGCATTGGTGAGATATGAATAACAAAACTAGATAAAATGGCAAACAAACTTTGGGAAAAGAATTTTGAGATCAACAAGGAGATAGAACGTTTCACTGTCGGACGTGACCGTGAACTGGACTTGTATCTTGCAAAATATGATGTATTGGGGTCTATGGCTCACATCACAATGCTTGAGACTATAGGACTGCTCACTCCCGACGAACTGAAAAAGCTCCTGACTGAACTCAAAAATATCTATGCCGTATGCGAACGAGGTGAATTCGTTATCGAAGATGGCGTGGAAGATGTACACTCCCAAGTTGAAATGATGCTTACCGGCAAACTGGGTGATATCGGAAAGAAGATACACAGCGGTCGTTCACGCAACGATCAGGTATTGCTGGATTTGAAATTATATACCCGTCACGAACTCAAGGATGTTGTTGATGCAGTGAAAATACTGTTCGACGAACTGATCCAGAAAAGCAACCAATACAAAGATGTTCTGATGCCGGGATACACCCACCTGCAGATAGCTATGCCCAGTTCGTTCGGACTATGGTTCGGCGCTTATGCAGAAGGACTTACAGATGATATGCTGTTCTTGCAGGCAGCATATCGTATGACAAACCGGAATCCGCTGGGAAGTGCAGCAGGTTATGGTTCCTCCTTTCCTCTAAACCGTTCACTTACTACCCGACTTCTTGGATTCGACTCTATGGATTATAATGTGGTATATGCACAGATGGGACGTGGAAAGATGGAACGCAATGTGGCGTTTGCCATGGCCACCGTTGCCGGGACACTGGCCAAGATGGCTTTCGATGCGTGCATGTTCAACTGTCAGAACTTCTCGTTCGTAAAACTGCCGAAGGAATGCACCACAGGAAGTAGTATCATGCCACATAAGAAGAACCCGGATGTTTTTGAACTGATTCGTGCCAAATGTAATAAGATACAGAGTCTGCCTCAGCAAGTGATGATGATCATGAACAATCTGCCTGTTGGCTATTTCCGTGATCTGCAGATTATTAAAGAAGTGTTCCTGCCTGCCTTCGACGAACTGAAAGACTGCTTGCAGATGGCGGCTTATATTATCAATAAGATAGAGGTAAACGAACATATACTTGATAATCCGATGTACGACCCGATGTTCTCTGTGGAAGAAGTCAACCAACTGGCTGCCAACGGGATGCCGTTCCGTGATGCATACAAGAAGGTGGGTCTTGATATTGAAGCCGGCAAGTTCGTGCCGAACAAGGATATCCATCATACACACGAAGGAAGTATCGGCAATCTCTGCAATGACAAAATACAAGAGTTGATGGAAAAGACCTTGGATGAATTCCATTTCGAAAAGGTTGAGAATGCAGAGAAAGACCTTCTGAAATAAGTGAGATGAAAAAGATAAGGTACATCATACTATCTTTAGTATTGCTATTACCATTATCCTGCAATGTCGATAGTGAATACAGTACCAAGTATAGTTGTTACTTGCTCTTTTATACACAATATCATTCTACAAGTCATATTATCAGCGCCATCAATCCATTGGCACCCGGTACCTTTGTGAAAATCAGTCTGAAACGTATTTCAAATATCACCCACGTTTATGTGTCGGGCTACGGACTGAGCGACGAAGACACCAGTCTCACTACAGATAAGGAAAATTATCCTTATACAAGCGGTATCTATCTGGGAGCCAACAACAGTATTATTGTCGGTTGCAGTATGTACGGCGGACTCTATGCCTTCGACGGACAATGTCCTAACTGCCTGGCAAACAGTTCATACAGGTCTTACCCTCTGTCATGGGTAAGCGGTCAGGAGGTAAAATGTGCGAAATGCGGACGCACATACAACCTGAACACAGGCGTTGTAGCAAGCGGTGACGCCGGTTCACAGTTGTTGAAATACCGGGCCACTTATGACGGCACAGCCCTTATTGTACACAATTGAAGCTTAAATGCTTAAAATGTGTAAATTAGTTTGGCTCTTTCGATAATAAACATTATCTTTGCATCCGCAAAATGCGGAAATAGCTCAGTTGGTAGAGCACGACCTTGCCAAGGTCGGGGTCGCGAGTTCGAGTCTCGTTTTCCGCTCACAAACCTAAGCCGCAATGGTGGAATTGGTAGACACGAGGGACTTAAAATCCCTTGGCCAGTAATGGCTGTGCGGGTTCGAGTCCCGCTCGCGGCACTTCCCATAAATCATTTCGAGAAACGAAATTATGAAACGAGCAATCGGATATTTGTTGTTTTTACTATTTTTAGTTTCATGTGGAACTGACAGTAGTCATTTTAAAATCGAAGGTCGTTTCAGAAACCTCAATCAAGGTGAATTCTATGTATATAGTCCAGATGGTGGTACAAGCCAGTTGGACACCATCAAGGTGCAGGACGGTTCTTTCGCTTACGAGGTGCCCTTGGAGAAAAAGGCTACTTTTATCATCGTGTTTCCTAACTTTTCCGAACAGGCCATCTTTGGCGAACCCGGAAAGACGGCCACCGTCAAGGGGGATGCATCCCACTTGAAAGAAATGGAAGTAAGCGGCAATACGGATAATGAACTGATGACCAAATTCAGGCTGAGTGTCCTTCATAATTCGGATAATGATATCAGAAAGAATATCGTCAATTTTGTCAACGACCATCCCGAATCAATCGTGGGTATCTATTTGGTCAACAAATATTTTGTAAGAAGCGCCGAACCCGATTATAAGAAGGCGGTTTCGCTATTTAATGTGATGGCGAAGAAACAGAAAGATAACGGGATGCTGAGAAATCTCTCAGAAGAGGTTGACGGACTTTCCAAGACTATGGTCAACAGCACATTACCTCATTTTTCGGCTATCAACACGAATGGTGTACGTATCAGCGACAGCAACTACAGTCATACCGTCACCATCATCAATGTGTGGGCCAGTTGGAACTTTGAAAGTATTGCCATACAGAGACAACTTCAGTCTCTGAAGAAGAAATACGGCGGACGTCTGTCTATACTTGGCATCAACTTAGATCCAAGCAAAAAGATGTGTACGGATGCCACAAGAATGGACTCCATTAAGTGGGATAACGTATGCGACGAACAGATGTGGGACAGTCAGTTACTAAAAGAATTAGGATTAGGTACTATACCAGACAATATTATGATCGGACGTGACGGCAAAATAATAGCCCGCGGTCTCGATAGCAACGGAATAACCAGCAAACTACAATCTATCTTAAAATAATCAGGAGGTTAATGTGCTAGTAAAAACATATTGTGCGGCAGTTAACGGACTTGAAGCAACTACAGTAACAATAGAAGTAAGTATCACCCGTGGTACTTTTTATCATCTCACCGGTCTTGCCGATGAGGCTGTGCGCGAGAGTCACGACCGTATCGCTGCGGCACTTCTCAATAACGGATTCAAATTCCCGGTAGCCGATATTACAGTCAATATGGCTCCAGCCGACATACGCAAGGAGGGCAGCGGTTACGACCTGCCACTGGCTATCGGTATTCTGGCAGCTAACGGCAATATCAAATCAGAGCATCTTGATGAGTATATGATTATAGGTGAACTGGGACTGGACGGCAGACTCCAACCGGTACGGGGTGCCCTGCCCATTGCCATCAAGGCGCGTGCCGAACATTACAAAGGGCTGATCGTTCCCAAACAAAACATTCACGAGGCTGCCGTCGTCAACAACATCAATGTCTATGGTATGGAGAATATCGTTGATGTCATCGGTTTCCTGAACGGGGAAAAGTCTTTTGAACCAACAATCATAGATACCAGGAAGGTCTTTTACGAACAACAGAGTCAGTTTGAATTTGATTTTGCCGACGTGCGCGGACAGGAAAGTGTAAAACGTGCTCTGGAGGTCGCTGCAGCCGGTGGACATAATCTAGCCATGATAGGTCCTCCGGGAAGCGGGAAGTCGATGATGGCAAAAAGGTTATCATCCATTCTCCCCCCTCTTTCATTGTCTGAAAGTCTGGAAACGACACAGATTCATTCTGTAGCCGGAAAACTAGGCAAGAACATGTCGCTTATATCCATCCGTCCGTTTCGTTCTCCTCATCACACGATATCGCAGGTTGCACTTGTCGGCGGAGGTATCAATCCTCAGCCCGGTGAAATATCACTGGCCCACAATGGGGTACTGTTTGCTGATGAGTTGCCCGAATTCAGCAAATCCACATTGGAAGTTTTACGCCAACCTCTTGAAGACCGCAAGATTACCATTTCGAGGGCAAAATATACTGTTGAGTTCCCGTGCTCGTTTATGTTTGTCGCCTCCATGAATCCCTGTCCGTGCGGATATTACGGTGATCCTACACACCACTGTGTATGTACCCCGGGACAGATTCAGCATTATATGAACAAGATCAGCGGTCCCCTACTTGACCGCATCGATATCCAAGTGGAAATTTCGCCAGTTCCTTTTAAGGACATATCAAAGACGGCGCAAGGTGAAGGCAGCGCAGCGATTCGTGAACGGGTGATCAAAGCCCGCCGAAGACAGGAAGAGAGATATAAAGAGGTAAAAGGTATACACTGCAACGCACAGATGACCGAACGCATGATACACCAGTTTGCGGAACCTGACGCACAGGGTATGGAACTGTTGCGCGTGGCGATGGAACGACTGAATCTGTCGGCTCGCGCCTACAACCGTATTCTGAAAGTGGCAAGGACCATCGCCGACCTCGACGACTGCGACCATGTGCAGTCTCACCATTTAGGCGAAGCCATCAGTTATCGGAATCTCGACCGCAGCGACTGGGCTGAAAGAGGTTAAAACGACATCATCACCTATCATTTCGATGATCAGAAAACTCATATCCCCTAAACTGATTACGGGGAAAGATAAAGATATTGTCATTAATATTGCCTGCCCTGAAATTTGAAATTTTCACCGTCGTCCAGAAGAAAGCCACTTTGATGCGCAGGTAAAGTGGATAATGGGTATTTCGGTCGAGCATGCCTTTAACCTCACGGATACCCATCAGATGACTGGTCTTCGGTTTAATGGTAATCTCGATACCATCCTTGGCATTAGCCCAACTATAACTATAATCGTTCGCATTAAATTTGAACTTGGACATGTATTTATCCTTATTGTCATCGTTGCTGCGATAAATATCCACCACCTTCTTTTTATGATCTATCATATAGGCCGTAACGCCGTCGTTCCATGAAGCATAACGAGCTTCACCATAACGGCTTTTCTTTCCTTTATACCAGATCGTACCGTTTGTCTTATAAATGCCTATGATGTTTACATCGTAATGGAGTGTGGACCCTTCTTCTCCAAACACCATATTGTAAACACTGTCAAAGAGTTTCCTTGCCTGCTGGGCATTGGTCTCACCTTTGACATTCAGCGAAATGAACGATAAGAGAATGATAAGAAAACGTGTCATACACAAATAGGATTCTGCTATTATAGATATTTGTCAGATACAAAGTTAATGTTTATTTTGGAAAACCGACTGTTTCTATTCAAATATTTATACTATTCTGCACTCATCGACGCCTCTTCACTGACATCCTTGGAAGTCAATCGGGATGTACATATAACAAAAACTCAAAAAGAAATGGATTTCTCAAAGAAATTGTGTACTTTTGCATCCAAATAAGAAATATAATTCAATGGAACAGAAAAATTTCAAGCGTACTACTGTTACTGCTGCACTGCCTTATGCCAACGGTGGTGTACATATCGGTCACCTTGCAGGTGTTTATGTACCTGCTGATATATATGTCCGTTACCTTCGTCTTAAGAAGCAGGATGTAAAGTTTATCTGTGGCTCTGACGAGCATGGTGTGCCCATCACTATCCGCGCCAAGAAAGAGGGATGCACTCCGCAGGATGTCGTAGACCGCTATCATAAAATGATTAAAGACAGTTTCCATGATTTCGGAATCAGTTTTGATATATACAGCCGCACCACTTCTGATACTCAGACAAAAGTGGCTTCCGACTTCTTCAAGAAATTGTACGATGACGGAAAACTGATAGAGAAAACCAGCAAACAATATTATGACGAAGAAGCTCATCAATTCCTCGCCGACCGTTATATCATGGGCGAATGCCCTCACTGCCATAATCCCAAGGCTTATGGCGACCAGTGCGAAAAGTGCGGTTCCGACCTCTCTCCTCTCGAACTGATCAATCCGCATAGCACCATCAGCGGTTCTGAACCTGTACTGAAGGAAACGAAGAACTGGTATCTGCCTCTGAACGAATATCAGGACTGGTTGAAAGAATGGATCCTCGACGGTCATAAAGAGTGGCGCCCGAATGTCTACGGACAGTGCAAGAGTTGGCTGGACATGGACTTACAGCCGCGTGCGATGACACGTGATCTCGACTGGGGTATTCCTGTGCCAATAGAGGGTGCCGACGGTAAGGTGTTATACGTTTGGTTTGATGCTCCTATCGGTTATATATCGAATACCAAGGAACTGATGCCTGATGATTGGGAAAAGTGGTGGAAAGATCCGGAGACTCGTCTTGTCCACTTTATCGGAAAAGACAATATTGTGTTCCATTGCATCGTTTTCCCTGTCATGCTGAAAGCCCACGGCGGTTATATACTGCCTGACAACGTACCTGCCAACGAATTCCTTAATCTTGAGGGAGATAAGATTTCCACATCACGCAACTGGGCTGTATGGCTTCATGAGTATCTAGTGGATCTTCCCGGTAAACAGGATGTGCTTCGCTACGTTCTTACAGCTAATGCACCGGAAACAAAAGATAATGATTTCACTTGGAAAGATTTCCAGGCACGCAACAATAATGAACTGGTAGCAGTTTATGGCAACTTCGTCAACCGTGCCCTTCAACTTACCAAAAAGTATTTCGGAGGTATCGTACCGGATTGTGGCGAACTGCAGGAGGTAGACAAACAGGCTCTGGAAGAATTTAAGGACGTTAAGACCAAAGTAGAAGATCTCCTCAATATATTCAAGTTCCGCGATGCTCAAAAAGAGGCAATGAATCTGGCACGAATCGGCAATAAATATATCACCGACTGCGAACCATGGCATGTAGCCAAGACTGATATGGAACGCGTAAAGACCATATTGTACATATCTCTGCAGTTGGTTGCTAATCTTGCCATCGCTTTCGAACCATTCTTACCGTTCAGCAGCGACAAACTCCGCAAGATGCTTAATATGAATACTTTTGATTGGAATCAGCTAGGTGATACGGATCTGTTGAAAGCCGGTCATCAGTTGGCTGAACCTGAACTGCTGTTCGAAAAGATAGAGGACGAAGTCATAGAAAAACAGGTCCAGAAGTTGCTTGACACCAAGAAAGCCAATGAGGAAGCCAACTATAAAGCAAAGGAGATAAAAAAGACCATCGCCTTTGATGATTTTGAAAAACTGGATATCCGTGTAGGACATATCAAGAACTGTGAAAAGGTCAAAAAAGCGGATAAGCTGCTTAAATTCACTATTGACGACGGTTCGGGTAAAGACCGTACAATCGTGAGTGGTATAGCAAAATTCTATAACCCCGAGGACCTGATAGGAAAAGATGTATGCTTCATTGCCAATCTTGCTCCCCGTACACTGAAAGGTATTGAGAGTCAGGGAATGATTCTGTCAGCCGAGAACTTTGACGGCAATCTTAGCGTTACGACCATAGAGCGTGAAGTTAAGCCCGGAAGTGAGGTTAAATAAGATACAAAGGATGCTCCCATAGTTAAATGGATAGAACGGAGGTTTCCTAAACCTTTGATCCGAGTTCGATTCTCGGTGGGAGTACAAATGAAAGGAAGAACAACTTAAATCTTTATACGCGTATGCTGGGAGCTATTATTGGAGATATTGCCGGTTCTCGCTTCGAATTTGATGAACCGCCGAGGAAAGGTTTCAAATTTTTTACACCTGAATGTGGATATACGGATGATACGGTATGCACTATTGCCATAGCCGATGCCATCATGAATAACAGAGGGTACAAAGAAAGTCTGGTGAAATGGTGTCGGAAATATCCAAATCCCATGGGCGGATACGGTACTATGTTTGACCAATGGATTCACTCTGACAATCCACAGCCGACTGGCAGTTACGGTAACGGTGCCGCTATGAGGGCAAGCGCTGTCGGATGGCTATTCGACGACTTTCATACGGTTCTTGAAGAAGCGAAGAAATCGGCTGAAGTATCTCACGACGACCCGGAAGGGATAAAAGGAGCACAATGTGTCGCCACACTCATCTACTGGCTCAGGACATGCCGTATTAGTAAGGAAGACGTGGAAAGAAGTGTTATGAAAACTTTCGAATATGAGATACCGCCATTGGATGAAATCAACGCGATCGGAGCATCGGGACATTTCGATGCTATATGCCAAGAGACTGTACCTTGGGCTATACGGTGTTTCCTCGAAGCGGACAATTTCGAAGATACGATACGGTTGGCCGTACTGACTGATGGCGATACTGACACCAAAGCCTGCATAGCCGGAGCCATTGCCGAGGCTTATTATGACATACCAGAGAAGATGACCGAGGAAGTATTCGGATACCTACCAGAAGATATATTGGGAATCGTAAGTGACTTCTGCTCTATTATAAAAGAAAATATCAATAAAGATTAATAATATCACTGCTATACCATTTTAAATACTATTGGTATCACATATTTTGTACGTACTGGATGATCTTTTTCCATTCCAGGTTTCCATTTCGGCATCATACTTAGAACACGGACTACCTCCTTGTCACAATCAGGATCAAGAGGTTCCAATATTTTTATGTCCGATACTGAACCATTTTTGTTTACTACAAATTGTACAACGACTTTCCCGTTTACTTTTTGTTGCTGCGCCGTAATCGGATAACGAAGATTTTTCGTCAGCCATTTCATATAAGCGGTGGCTCCTCCAGGAAACTCCGGTAATTGTTCTACCACTCTGAATATTACTTTATCCTTATTGGCATTCACGGCGTTACGGGCTACCGTCTTATTGCTGAATCCCGATGTGTCGGCAGGTATGTCGGTTAAACTTATATTTGCATTCGTTCCTTTTTCATCAGATGATGATAGATTATCATTCTTTACCTCCTTATCAGGTTTGATAAGCAAGACATCTGATTTTGGTTGCTGTTTACTTGCCACCTTTCTCTTTTGTGATGCTATATTAACCGACCGGACAACTAAACGGTATTTATTCTCTGCCGGTTTCATATCGGACAATTGAACAATATCAATCTTTTTTACCTTCGTACACGAAAAGGCATCATATAAAAACATATATAGGAAAGGAACAGAGGATAAGACGACAAGTAATACAAGCACGAACATATATCGGCACTTGGATTCAACTCGTATCCTATATGCTCCATAATCTTTATTCTTACCATCAAAGATGATGTCGCACCACTCTTTAGATGTTATATCTATCTTGCTCATTTTAAACTACTCTTAACCGCTTATTAAAATATGAACGACTTTTTCACAATACAAAATGGAATGTAACACTCTCTTTTAAGGAGATGTTACATTCCATCGTTTGTATGCTTGATAGAAATTAATCTATTACATTATGCTTCAACCTCAGCTGTTTCCAGTTCCTGTGCTTTTGCTTTCTTTATTTCATGTCCCATCGTAATGTAAGCGATAGGAGCTGCGATAAAGATAGAAGACAAGGTACCAAAGACAACACCAATAATCATTGCGAAAGAGAAGCTACGTATACTTTCTCCACCAAAGAAGAAGATACAAAGCAACACGATCAATACGGTCATTGAGGTATTAATAGTACGACCCAATGTAGCGTTCAATGCATCATTGAATAGTTTCTGTATATCACCTTTCTTACCACGCAACTGGAAGTTCTCACGAATACGGTCAAATACGACCACCTTATCGTTGATAGAATAACCGATGATAGTAAGGATAGCTCCGATGAAGGTCTGGTCAATCTCAAGCGAGAATGGTACAATTCCCCACAACAGAGAATAGAATCCAATGACAATCACGGTATCTATAGCTAACGCAACCGTAGAACCTACTGAGTAAGCTACATTACGGAATCGTAACAATATATACAGGAAGATAGCTATCAATGATAATATGACACTGACAATAGCACCATAGGTTATATCTTTCGCTACCGAAGGTCCCACCTTTGTACTACTGATGATAGAACCACCTTGACGAATATCCGGATTTTTGAATGCATCAACATTCTTCTGAGTAATCATCTGGGCCTTAGTCAAACCTTTAAACAGTATCGATTCTACTTCGTCATCAACTGTTGATCTATTGGATTCTATCTTATAGTTTGTAGAAATACGTATTGTCTTATGGTCTGTACCAATAGCCAATGCACTTACTGTACTGTTAGGGAAATATGGAGTCAGCACATCACGAACCTGTTCCGGTTCGATAGCTTTCTCAAACTTGACAACGTAGTTACGACCACCGGTGAAATCAATACTCTTACTTAAACCGCGAACAAAGAAGCATGTAACGAATACAATCAAGAATATCGCTGTAACAGCAAATGACTTATGATAATAGCCCATGAAGTTGACCTTCGTATTCTGAAGCATGTTACGTGAAATCTTTGTAACGAAGTTTTGGTTCAGCCACTTATCGTGTCTCATCTGATGTTCGAATACAAGACGTGTCATGAAGACAGCCGTGAAGAATGAACAACAGATACCGATAATCAATGTGGTTGCGAAACCACGGATAGGTCCTGTACCGAACACATAAAGGATAACACCCGTGATGATAGATGTCAAGTTGGAGTCGAAGATAGCTGAGAATGCGTTTGCATAACCGGCTTTCATCGCGTCACGGGCATTCTTGCCTGCGCGGAGCTCTTCCTTGGTTCGTTCATATATAAGCACGTTGGCGTCGACCGCTATACCTAACGACAAGACGATACCGGCTATACCTGGCATCGTAAGTGCCGCCTGGAACGACGTCAAAATACCCAACGTGAAGAAGAGGTTGAACAACATGGCGATGTTAGCCAACATACCTGGTATAAAGTCATAAAGCACAACCATGAATATCATCAACAGTACAAATGCGATAGCAAATGATACGACACCCTGTTGAATAGACTGGGCACCAAGAGACGGACCCACAACTTCTTCCTGTACGATACGTGTCGGTGCAGGCATCTTACCAGACTTCAATGTGTTAGCCAAGTCTTTTGTATCCTCAATAGAGAAGTTACCACTAATCTGAGAGTTACCTCCATCGATCTCGCCGTTTACACGCGGAGCACTGTATACGGCTCCATCAAGAACGATAGCGACAGCCTTGCCAATGTTAGCCTTTGTCAGTTGAGCCCAACGGCGGGCACCGTCTGAATTCATCTGCATACTTACACAAGGGCGACCGAAGTTATCAAACTCGTCTTTAGCATCTGTAATAACGTCACCTTCAAGTGGTGCACGACCAGATGACTCAGTAACTTTCAGAGCATGCAGTTCATAAATTTCACCCTTCTTATCAAATTCTGCCGGTTTTGCACTCCAGAGCAACTTCAGATCTGAAGGTAGAACCTGCTTTGCCATCTGAGAATAAATGATCTTATCAATGGCTGCCGTATCGCGATATGACGCATAACCTACGACGCTAAGACTTTCTCCCTGTGATGGTTGGAATATAGACAATAAAGGATGTTCCTTTTTAGCTTTTGCAACTTGTTGATTCTCTTTTGCTTTTGATTTTGCACTAGCCTTAGCATTGAGAGCTGCGGCCAGATTATTATCCTTTGCAGGAGATTCACTCTTGACATCCGCTGTATCTTTTTTAGTAGCTGTCGTGTCAGAAGAGCCACCGGCCATCTTAGAATCCAACTGCTGAAGGAATGGTGCTACTTCTTGGTTATTGTAAGTTTCCCAGAATTCCAGATTGGCACTACCCTGAAGTAATTTACGTACACGTTCAGGTTCTTTGACACCAGGCATTTCCACCATGATGCGGCCCATCTGACCTTCCAACTTCTGGATATTAGGTTGTACGACACCAAACTTATCAATACGATTACGTACGACATTGTAAGAGTTGTCTACAGCAGAAGTAACTTCTGCGCGCAACGCTTTTTCTACTTCACCGTCTGAACTTGACGTACTAACCTTACCCTTCATCTGCTGAGTAGCAAAAATCTCAGCCAGACGATGTCCGGGAGCATTTTTCTTATAAGCTTTTACGAACAGGGAAATAAAATCACTTTGGCTTTGTTCTTCCTCAGCCTTTGCCTCGTTCATTGATTTAACGAAGGCACCGTCAGTCTTATGGTCTGCCAACACCTCAATAACATCCGGTACTGAGACCTCAAGAATAACGTTCATACCGCCCTTCAAATCAAGTCCGAGACCGATTTCCATTTCACTGCACTGTTTCAGCGAATAAACTCCCATGTAAACTTTCTCATTCTTCAATGAATCCAGATATTCCTGGCCTGAGCCTTTATTTACCAGATCCATTGCCGCAGCCTTACTTTGGTAATGGCGTGTCACAAATGAGAAGGAGAGATAGAAGATACACACTAAAATAAGCAGTAGTGCGATAAACTTTACTAATCCTTTGTTTTGCATTTTTTTATTAGATATTTATATTATTATTATTTCATTGCCATAAAGACTTGCAAATATAGTCATTTTTTTACACTAGGGAAAATTTATCGTCGTTTTTCACTTAATTTTTAAGGTTTAGAACGCTTTTTCAACCAACAATATATAGGATAGTGGTCGGATTCACTGATTTTATTGTCTATTTTGCATCTGTATGGGGTCCAGTCGGAAGAGCACATGATGTTGTCTATCCTTACAAAAAAACCTTTTCGATTATATGACAAACCGATGCCGTTGCCGGTCTTCACATAACAGTCTGTCAACTCCTTGGCAATCATCCTCCTGGAATAGGATATGGGATTGTCATTAAAATCGCCACACAGAATGATGCTTTCGCCTTGATGCTTTTTTATAAAACTGACTATCTTACGTACTTGTCTGCTGCGAATCACTCCCGAATGCGCCAGACGTGCCATCAACTTTTTAGATTGGGCGCTCGCCGTATCATTGTCCATTTCTCCCTTGAGCAACTGGCGGTAGGTCTCCCGGTCGTCTTGTGACAAATGACAATTTTCCAGATGGTTGTTAATCAGCAAGACGGTGTCTTTATCTATCTTGAGATGATAAGCCACGGCACCATTCGTTTTGGATTCGTGCTCTATCCTTTCTTTCGACAATATCGGATATCTGCTATATATCCCTATACAGTTGGCTTTGCCCAGTCGGGTCGTATCGCGATACTTATACATCGACAGACGTTCGTTCACCTTGTCTCTTATCGAACCGTCTCCTATATCTTCCTGCAGACAAACGATGTCGGCATCACTGCTACGTATATATTCCAGAATAGGGAACTTACCGTCATATTCCCCACCGAAAGCCATCACATTATACGACAGCAACTTGATAGCTCCCTTGGGCGGTGCTGATGTAATATTGATTGGAAAATACACGCGCAGAGAGGCGAAACTGATGATATATCCCAAGATAGGAATCCACAGTCCTCTTTTATGAAAGATGGTCCAAAATATCAGGAAAAGCAAATTAAAGAAAAGGAACAGAGGATAAAACAATCCGCCACAGGCCAGATAAGGATGGCTGGACGGATTGATACAATCACAATTTCCAAGAATAAACATGACAAAGACAGTGGCTACATTAGCGCCGGCTATCATTTGCAATGACATCTTCTTTAATTTTCTAATCATTATTAATTGTCTTTGCTGCTATTGAAAAGAGTCTGTTTCTCTTCGTTTGTCAGACTGTCGTATCCACTGCGGCGAACTTTGTCCAATATGCGGTCTATCTCCGCTTGTTCCTTTTGTTTTCTGGCATTATATTCCCAGTCGGCCTCTTTATCATTAGGGGCTTTATAGTCGGTGGACTTCTTTTTTGAACGACTCTCCCAATTGGTTTTCAGTTTATCGAAAAATTGCCGTCCGTTCGATTTCCCGTAATTGCCATAGCCCACACTGGGGTGCTTCTGCCAATAACGTATCATGAAGAAGCCGAACAGCATTCCTCCCAAGTGGGCGAAATGGGCAACATTATCACCTGATGTCGCCAATGCCGAAAACAGTTCGATAACCGCATAAATGATAACGAACCATTTGGCTTTGATAGGAATAGGCAACGGGAATATAAACAGTCGCTCCTCCGGGAATATCATTCCGAAAGCGAGAAGGATGGCATACACGGCTCCCGACGCACCGATTGTGGTCCACATATTCAGTGCATCAGCATTAGCGGCGCCTATCTGCAACAATTCCGAAAGTCCGGTAATATGCGTAGTACCCGAAGCGATAAAATAGAACTGTACAAATTGTACGATTTCTTGCATCAGACCTGCACCGACGCCGCATGATATGTAATAAAAAAGGAATTTCTTCGGTCCCCACACGTTTTCTATCACGCATCCGAACATCCAAAGGGCGAACATATTAAACAAAATATGTGTAAAGCCTCCGTGCATAAACATGTAGGTTATCAACTGATACAGATGAAAATCAGATGCCAGGAAGAAATGCAGTCCTAACATATTATTCAAGTCTATACCCAAACGTTGTAGAACGAATGTGGCGATAAATGCGATAACGTTTATTATCAGCAGGTTTTTTGTTATAGCTGGTATCCGTAACATAGCTTTCCTTTCTATTTTATATATAAACAGCCGCAAAATTACTAAAAATATCCGTTTATATGCATAAAACGGGCACTATAGCAACTTTTTTTCATTAATTTCTCAACTTTTTTTTATTTTTTGTTTGAAAAATGAAATGATTACCCTATATTTGCGAACAAATAAGGCTATAAATAATATATTAACTAATTAATAAATCAATTTTATGAATAAGACAGAATTAATAGACCAGATCGCAGCTGCATCAGGTTTGTCAAAGAGTGATTCAAAAAAGGCTTTAGATGCCACAGTAGGAGCTATCAAAGATGCTCTTGTAAAAGGTGATAAAATCGCTTTGGTTGGTTTCGGTACATTCAGTGTTAACGAACGTCCTGCTCGCGAGGGTATCAATCCTGCAACAAAGCAGAAGATCAAGATCGCTGCTAAGAAAGTGGCTAAATTCAAGGCTGGTGCAGAATTAACTGGTTCTCTGAACTAATTTCTGTAAACAAAAAAGAACATTTATTCGTTCTGAAAAAAAATAAAGGCATCCTTACGGATGCCTTTTTCATTTACCTTATTTTATTGTATCAAGGTTGCTTGCCGATATATGCCAGAATACCACCATCTACGTATAGGATATGACCGTTTACGAAGTTGGATGCATCTGATGCCAAGAATACGGCAGGTCCCTGCAGGTCTTCTGGATTACCCCAACGGGCAGCAGGTGTTTTTGCTACGATAAAACTGTCGAACGGATGGCGACTTCCGTCAGCCTGACGTTCACGGAGGGGTGCTGTCTGCGGAGTAGCGATGTAACCCGGACCGATACCGTTACATTGAATATTATATTCTCCATATTCAGAACAGATGTTACGTGTCAGCATCTTGAGTCCTCCCTTAGCGGCAGCATAAGCAGAAACTGTTTCGCGACCAAGTTCCGACATCATAGAACAGATATTGATAATCTTTCCATGACCTGCCTTGATCATATTAGGTATTACGGCCTTGCTTACAATCATCGGAGCATTCAAGTCTACATCGATAACCTGGCGGAACTGTGCAGCTGTCATCTCACACATCGGAATACGCTTGATGATACCGGCATTATTTACCAAAATATCAATGTTGCCGACTTCCTTCTGTACTTTTGCGATAAATTCATTCACCATGTCCTCGTTGGTTACATCACAAACATAACCATGAGCCTTGATTCCGCGGGCTTTGTATTCAGCAAGACCTTTGTCTACCAGTTCCTGTTTGATATCGTTAAACACGATGGTTGCTCCCGACTTAGCAAAACCGGTAGCTATTGCCATTCCTATTCCGTAAGAAGCACCTGTTACGAGGGCTATCTTACCTTCCAAAGAAAAGTTTTTAGCAAATTCGTTCATTTCTTTTTGTTATTTATGTTAGTTATAGTTTATTTCAAGTCTGTGATTTCAGAGAAGTCCTGATCTCCATAGTCGAGATTTTCGCCTCCCATACCCCAGATAAAGGTATAATTGTGTGTGGCTGCTGCCGAATGAATACTCCATTCAGGTGAAAGCACAGCCTGGTCTCCCTTCATCCATATATGGCGGGTTTCGTCTATCTGTCCCATAAAGTGGCAGACGGCCTGTTCTTCCGGTACCTCGAAATAGAAGTATGCCTCCATACGACGAGAGTGTACATGGGCAGGCATTGTGTTCCACACACTGCCTGTTGCCAGTTCGGTCATACCCATCTGTATCTGACATGTAGGCAGCACCTGTGTTACAATCATCTTATTGATATTACGTTCGTTGCTTGTTTCCAGGGCTCCCATGTGTGCTACTACGGCATCTGCCTTGGTCACTTTCTTGCAAGGATATTCCTTATGGGCTGTTACACTGTTGAAGTAGAACTTAGCGGGTTTTGAGCCATCTTTGCTTGAGAATACTACCTCACGGTCACCACGACCTACATAGAGTGCTTCCTTAAAATTGAGTTCGAATGTTTCATTACCTACTTTAACCACACCGGCACCGGCACCTACATTATAGATACCAATCTCTCGATGAGAGGTGAAGTATTGAGACTTGATAGGATCGATGGCTTCCAGTTTCAGGGCTTCCTTGACTGGCATGGCACCGCCTACAATCATACGGTCGTACATAGAGTAAACCATGTTTACTTCATCAGCTGCAAATACTTTTTCGATTAAGAAATCGCGACGGATTCTTTTAGTGTCATAACTCTTCGCATCCTCTGGGTGGGCTGCGTAACGAATTTCATAATTAGTTTTCATATTCTAAATTGTTTTTTTGAATTTGTTTGCTGCAAAGATACAATATTTTTATGAATCTTGTACTATTAGTAATACGAATCTTTGTTGAAGAATACTTAAAATAAGTATAATATTCCTCTTTTTATCATTGTGTTCCCATAAAAAAGTTGTAAGACAGCCTCCACACTCCACTGAGGTGCAAAATCTCTTTGTATCTTTTTGATATCGAAATATTTGAAAGGTGTGGAGGCAAAATTATTTGCCTCCACACTGCTTCCACACCGAAAATTCGAATATTTTTTGACATATATTTTTCTCTGCTACTTTCCGATGATAAATTGTGGTCCATGTTTAAGTCGCAATCTATACTTTTCTGAATTTTTTTTCGTTTTGTACCTCCATCCTCCACCCGAAGACAAAATTTCTTCGTAATATACTGATAGATAGCTATTTGAAAAAAATGTGCCGCTTCAGAACCTCCACCAAACCTCCACCCATCCTCCACCTTGTCAAAATTGCGCGTCGTGCGAGAAAAATTGCGCACCGCGGAAAAAAAATATCCTTGTGCGCAATTTTTCTCGCGCGACGTGGAAATGACGGATACCAACTTAACCTTCTGTTATCACTGGTCATATCTTGAAAACTACCGCTTTTGAGTCGCAATTCCATCGCTTTTGAAGAAGATTTAGGCCTGAAATTGATTCAATACTAGTGGATTTGCTCTTCATCCCCATCGCTTTCGCAACATTTTTAGGCCTAAAAGTTGTACAAATCCATCGATTTGAGTCTCTGATCAAGCCGATTCGCACAACCGGATATACGATTTGTGTGACGTTTGTGCGTGGTCTTGTTACGTTTACAACCGTAGTTGCCGACTATTAACCTATTAGTTGTCAACGGTTTAGGAAATTCTGTAACATTGTGATGTTTTTATTTAAAATTTTAAACCGTAGGCTAAAAAAAGAATCACAAACATCCGGATATCAGACATCTGCGATTCTTATTAGTTGTCCTAGGCGGATTCGAACCACCGCTGACAGAACCAAAAACTGTAGTGCTA
>NZ_CALMHT010000106.1 GCF_937863835.1 uncultured Prevotella sp. | reverse complement strand
TGATTTTGCCTCCACCCTCCACTGAGGGCAAAATCAGCTTTATATCCTTTTGATTTGTATATACTTGAAAGGTGTGGAGGCAAAAACAGTCGCTTCCACACTGCTTCCACACCGAAAATTCGAATATTTTTTGACATATATCCGCCTCTACTTCTTTTCAATTATAAACCGTGGTCCACTTTCAAGTCAGAATTTACATTTTCTGAATTTTTTTTTCGTTTTGTACCTCCATCCTCCACCCGCAGGCATAAATTTCTTTGTATTATTCTGATTGATAAGTGTTTGCTAATATAAGGTACCATCGAGAACCTCCACCAAACCTCCACCGAACCTCCACCCCATAAATTGCGCGTCGTGCGGGATGATTTTCCTTGAAGGGAAATTATTTTTCCTTAAAGGAAAATTTATTTGCACGGTGCGCAATTTTTCTCGCGCGACGTGGAAACGAGATATAGTAACTTGACCATCTGTTATCACTGACTTTTTCTTGAAAGCCACCGCTTTTGAGTACAAATTCACCGCTTTTGAAGAAGATTTAGGCCTAAAAATGATTCAAAACTAGTGGGATGGCTCTTCATCCCCATCGTTCTCGCAACATTTTTAGGCCTAAATTTAGCATAAATCCATCGATTTGAGTCTCTGATCAAGCCGGTTCGCACGACCAGATATACGATTGGTGTGACGTTTGTGTGTGGCTTTATTACGTTTTCAACCGTAGTTCAGAACCATTAACATATTTGTTATCAACGGTTTAAGCAATTCTGTGATGTTGTGATGTCTTTATTTTAAATTTTAAACCGTAGGGACACGTTATGGCTTCAAAAAGTCAATTCGCACTACAAAGATACTCATTTTTTCTCTTTCCGACGCATAGTTTCTCCATTAAATTAAATACAATTCAATTTAATTGTATTTTGTCTGAAATAATATTATTTTTTCAGACAACAAGCATTTTCCTTCGTATTCATTTGGTATTTCCAAAAAAAAGACATAATTTTGGACACAAATTTAAAATAAAAGATAATATGGCAGAAAAAAGTTTGTCTCAAGTAATAAAGGAACGCATTATACAGAACGGAGAGAAACGTATGTATGTCAACAGCGATTTCGCCGACCTGCAAAATGATGTTCTGGTATCGAAAGTACTATCCAGATTGGAAGCCGAAGGCGTGCTTGTCAGAATAACGCAAGGCTTATATCTATATCCCAAAAGAACCAAGTATGGCATTGTAATGCCTACCCTCTTTGAGATAGCTCAGGCCATATCAGAGAAGGAACATGCGCATGTGATACCATCAGGTATGACGGCACTAAACAAACTAGGTCTCTCGACTCAGGTTCCGATGAACGCCGTTTATATCACCGACGGCACACCAAGAAAGTTGACGATCGGCAACCAGACCATCACTTTCAAACGCGCTACCCCTAAGATGTTTTCATATCAAAGTACGCTATTCCCCCTTATTGTGTCAGCGATGAAGGAACTTGGCGAAAAAGGCGTGGGAGATGATGTGGTGGAACATATCTCCAAGGTTCTGGAAAAAGAAGATGACCGTAAAGCATTGCGCCATGACTATATGATGGCACCGCAATGGATTAGAAAAAGATTAAATACTATTTCAATATAAGTAAGATGGGAAAGAAGACGACATGGCTCGATCTTGATTTGGACGAGCGTAAATCAATATTAACAACCATAACTTCAGCCATTTCGAAAGACTCACTCGCCACATGTATGACATCGAAAAGATGATGGATCAGCCTTTCGCCATCAAGGCTATGAACGATCAGAAACTATACGCCGAGATTGTGGAACACAGAAGTAAATTCACAGCATGGAAGGAATTCGACTACAAGACGAACCATCCTTCCACTATATCATTCGTACCGCCAAAATCAATTGAGACAGAGCTGAAGGAAGACTATGCAAACATGCAGCAGCATTTCATTTATGGTTCATCCCTGAGTTATGATGACCTCATAAAACGTTTGGAGGTCCTTCAACAACGTTTTCGCGCCATAGAAAATAACGCTGAGTTCTTTTCGCATTTATGAGGAGTCCTAAAAATTAAATAGTTAATATCTCCAGTGTTGGACTAAATAATGATAAAGATAAATTAATACAAGAGAAATCAACTCCTCTTGCAACAAAGAATCTAAACTATATTTTGTGCAACAAGTGATGACCGTGCCATTTTTAATGTTAAGACACAACCTCCTATGTTAAATTAAGTCATGTTTTTTACGTCAATAACATGACATTTATTGTATTTGCGCCACTAATATGCATCATGTATGATAATAGGTGCGATATCAATTTTGTATCAGAAATACTGTTCTACTGCAAAGCGGAATTGATCCATAAATATCTTTTTAAATGCGCTGATATTGTTTTGCTCATAAAATAAGAGCAGGGCCTTTTTGTAGTCTATAGAATCAACTGAACGGAACGATATCGGGCAATAACCATTAGCTATCAGAATTGCATTGCTTGTGATACGAGCCGTGCGTTTATTACCATCTTCAAACGGTTGTATATATGAAATCAACACCAATGCTAGCAAAGCCTTCTCAAAGATATTTTTCTTTGAATTAATAAGATCACATGAATCGTGCAATGCCTCTCGAATCTGAAACTCATTGTCTATCGGTCGATAATTGGTTCCAATGATACCAACACGACGAGTACGTATATTACGTGCCACACCCATATCCTTGATAAGCAAAGAATGTATGTCCTCAATACGCGATAATGTCAATGGCACCAAATAATCCGGCTCCTGAAGAACAAACTGAAGCGCTTCTTTATGATTGAGAAGCATCAATGCCTCTTCACGCGTCTTGCCTTTGGCCTCCTGCTTTTCTTTCAGCAATCGCTCTGTTTCGAGAAGTGAATATGTATTGCCCTCTATCTGCGAAGATTTCCAGCTCAAGTCGATACCCAGACGTTCCATCTCCTTGTCGTATTCCACTTTTGAAAGTTGCGAGGCGTTATGCCTGAACTGAGCCTGAAGAGTGTTCAATGTTTCCATCTCATCATTTGTAAACAATGCCACGTGAGGCAGAATATGATTGATAAGTTTGAAATTAAACCCCGTCTGTACCTCACGCACATCCACTTCCTTGGCAAAATAGGTGTCAAGGTCGTAAGTCATCATCACAAACGCTTGTTCAGTAAGTGAATAAACTGTAGCTCGGCTTTTACCAGATGAAGAAATATCTCCATGGTCGATACCATCTGCAATCGTACGTTTGAGTGTGGCATCGCTTACTGTTGTAGCTATGCCCTCAGCAATGCTCTTGCGCGATGATTGAGGATGGAATCTCAAATATCGCTCAATAGAGATCAATAATGTATTGTCCATTTCAATGATGTTTGTATTTTCGGCTCAAAGATACAAATATCTCTTGGATTTTCGGCTCAAATTGAGCCGAAAAATACATTATTTCTATATAATTTGAGCTGAAAACTATATTTTTCCCCAAATTCACAAAACAAATGAGATAAAGATATTTTGATTTTGTAACCGCAGGCAAAAAAAGAACAGGCACCATTTCTAATAAAATATAAGAAGCCCACTGAAAAATCAGTGGGCTTCTCTAAAAATCTGCGGAGAGAGAGGGATTCGAACCCCCGGTACCTCTCGGTACGGCAGTTTTCAAGACTGCTGTAATCGACCGCTCTACCATCTCTCCTTCAATCAAGGTGATTGGCTTCGTGTTCAAAGCGAGTGCAAAGGTAAGGGGATTTTTTCTATTATGCAAATTTTTCTAGGATTTTTTGTTCAACAGATGCAAATTATTTAAATTTGTACTACCTTTGCACCATGATTTATCCAGCAAATTACGAAAACAAGATTGGTTTTGACGAAATTCGTGCATTACTCAAGGAACGCTGTCTCTGTACTTTAGGCAAGGAGATGGTGGATAATATGGCCTTTTCAAGTGATCCGGATGAGATCAATGAATGGTTCGAACAGGTAAGGGAGTTTCGACGACTGCAAGAGGAGGCTGACGACTTTCCGCTGCAATATTTCTTTGATGTGAGGGCTTCGGTGGCTAGAATAAGACTCGAGGGTACTCATCTGGAAGAGAATGAACTGTTCGACCTGCGGCGATCGCTCGACACAATCTGCAATATCGTGAACTACCTGAACCGCTCCGATGACGGGGAGACAAATGAGGAAGGTGAAACGGAGCGTATTTATCCGTATCCTGCCCTGCACAAACTGGCTGCCGATGTGCTTACATTCCCACAACTGGTGATGCGCATTGACCAGATATTGGATAAATTCGGGAAAATAAAGGATAACGCTTCACCTGAACTAGCTACCATCAGAAGGGAACTGGCCAAGACGGAGGGCGGTATCTCGCGTACCTTATATAGTATACTGCGTTCGGCTCAAAGTGAGGGACTTGTGGAAAAGGATGTCACCCCTACTCTTCGTGACGGCAGACTGGTGATTCCAGTCGCCCCAGGACTGAAACGCAAGATAAAAGGCATCGTGCATGATGAGTCGGCATCGGGAAAGACTGTTTTCATAGAACCGACAGAAGTGGTGGAAGCCAATAACAAAATCAGGGAACTGGAAAATGACGAACG
>NZ_CALMHT010000105.1 GCF_937863835.1 uncultured Prevotella sp. | reverse complement strand
TTTCCCTACCGACGCTCTTCCGATCTCATTGAGTTTAACTGCGTCACCTACCATCACACCACAATCCGTGATCAAGGAAGCCAACAGCACCCAGATGATTCTGCGGTTGTACATAGACCTCAATAAGTATACCTTTGCAGGTGGTAATCTGCTTGTCTATTACGACAAGACGCTGGTATCCGGTACGCTTGAACTCAGTGCTTACTCCGCATATTCCATGCCGGCACAGACAGCCAAGTCGACCGACCTTGATATTTTCTTCGACAGGGGCGACGCTTTCACTACATTAGGTATACCGGAGTCTTGTTATGACGTGGATTCCTGTACTTTTTATGTCATGAAGAAAAATGAAGAGATGAAAGAGTATGAGTTAGCTTCGATAGCTGAAAAAGGTGGAAAAAAAGGATTCGGACTTGTAGATGTCAGTTCACTAAGTACTAATGTGTTATATTATATGATGATCAGGATTCAGACGTGCAGTGATGAAAAATCACCTGCTTACACATGGCTCTGTTATCCTTTTGTTATTAAAAAATAGATTGAGTTATGACAAAATATGATAGATTTATATACGCCATCGGTTCTTTTCTGTTGACTCTATCCTTATCAGGTTGTGGCAATGAGGACAATGAATATGACAGAAGTGCATTTTATGAGGGAGGTGACACCGTTATTATCGAAGATGAGACTGTACCTCTTTCTGATGAAATGGCAATCAAGATTGACAGAACGTTATATCTTCTCAAAGACAACAATATCAGTAGTGTGCACGATTTGACAATTCAAGACAATGTCAGAAAGAGATTTGCCCGTCAGCAAGTCGTCAATGTCGGAGACAATATAGCGTTTCATAACGGGGACTGCATGATGATAGATGTCAATGATATCAAAGCCTTACAGTCAAATCAAGACATTGCGCCTGTCGTCAAGAAGTTTTATGATGGGGGAGGAGCTCTCCTGTTCGTTCAACCTACGAAGTCGAACATCGAGAACTTCTTCTGTGCCATCGGCGATACAGTTTTAACGACGCAGGAAGACAACAAGATCAATGAAGTCGTAATCTACAAAAATGATATGAATGACGGACATGTGAATGTGTCGGTTTTCGACGACTTGTGTAATACAGACGACGGGGTATATAAGGTAGAAGACGATGTGCCGGAGTCTGCCGAACCGGAAGAGGAAGCCAATGATGAAAGCAACATCACAGAGTACACCCAAGGTTTGTATGCCGACCAGGTGGTCAGTGATGTCAATGCTTTTATCGGAACCCACGTCAATCCGTCCAAGTCGGTTCAGACCCGCAGTTCCGCCTCAAGAGCTGTTCATGATATTTCTGCTGCTTATCAGTTTAGATTTCATAACAGTTATACGTTATGCTCCAATAATTACTACGACAGCAGTATTAGTGGCGGTACTGATTATTTCTTTTATGAAGTAGATGTATGGCCGTTTAAAAAACTGGAAACCGGTGATGTTTATATATACATGGAGTATATCTTCTCATTAAACTTCAGTGCCGGCTATCGATCTGTTTACCGCCATCATACCAAAGGACGACAGTATAAAGTGATGGAATGGGCGGGTAATAAGGTAGAATGGTCGTGCCATACCCCGATTAAAAATGATGTGAAGGAAGATCCTTGCTACTATGATGCCACGACAAGCGATTATGTATATGAACATACCCATGCGCCCACGACTTCAGAGAGTTCGAAGCAATATACATCCAGTATGTCCGTCAATGTGGGTGGTAGCTTGACGGGCGGATTTCAGGGTACAGACCCTACCGGATCCGCGGGCGTATCCGGGGGAGTGACTTTTGGAAATACGATCACAGAGACGTTTCCTGATGTATCGTACACAGACCATTCCAAAAATAATGGTAATACAAGTTATGTAGGAGGACAATGGGAGCTGGCGGATGCCATTTCCAAATATGCGACGCTGAATTATGGACTTGTCCGAGTATATGAGCCTGCTAAAGTAGGGCGTTCCACCTTCTGTCCTCATGCGGCATGCCTTTTTGTTGTCTCTCCCCAAGGCAAGAATCCGAAAGGAGGGGTAGGTAAGAATATCTACATATTTGATACCAAAATCACATTGTCAAGCTATGGAGCATTCTCCAATGCCTCTTCGGGAAAGATGAGAAAATGTTCATACACGACCGATTTCAGCGGTGTGGTCGATTTAAGTAAGCTGAGGTTTTACGATTCTGATGCATTACACAACGCAAAGAAGGATTGATTACCGTCTTTTTGAATGATCCTCTTATGAAATTATCTCATTGGGTATATATCTGCAGAATGGATGCCGGCAAATGTATTGTCGGCATCACATCCTCATTCAGATTGATCTGTAAGATGTTGCCTTCTGTGGTATTTCTACGTAAATATATGGTCTCGTATGATGCTTTGTCTATGATGCATCAGCTACAGGATATTTCCCTTGAACAGCAGGAACAGTCTATCAAAGACAATGAAGAAACAACCGAATATTGGATATGTCGTATACGTTTCTGGGCGATAGAAGAAAACCTCTGATCAAATCCAACATGGACAGAATTGTCCAAGGACAAAATTGACATATCAAATATATTAAAAAAGATGATAATGTCATAACCTAAACAGAAATGTCATGTATGTTTAAAAACTCTTTATGTATCTTTGTAACGTGAGATGTCTATGCGCAGGCACCGTAAAATAAAGGACGCTTTGAATAACAGACGATAGACGTTGACGAAGTGCCAATAAAGTATATGTTAAACAATTTAAATTATAAATTATGAGAACAAAA
>NZ_CALMHT010000104.1 GCF_937863835.1 uncultured Prevotella sp. | reverse complement strand
AAACATCATAACATCGCTAATCCTTTGTTTATAAGGATTTCGCCCTCTCTTTAACCTTGCAATACACTTCAGTAACATCATTCATTTTGAGCCACATAGTATTCGCTGCCTATACGTCTTTTCTGGTTCTTGTAGTTCTGCCGCTTCAGATACCTGCCCAGTCGCTGGTAGGTGGAGGTGTCCTCCTTCAGTGACTTATAACGGGCGTGCATCTTGTGGAGAATGCCGCTTACCGTGATAAAAACGCCCTTTTCACTGCCCTTCGGCTTATGGAAGAGTTCGTTGAACACTTCCTGAAGGATGTCGTACTGCTCGAAGTCTCTGTTCTCTTTCTGTATCTTCGTTTCTTCTTCGGCATCAAACCAACTCTTTGCTCCTTGCTGTAACTCGGTTCTGAGTTGGGCATAGATTTGATCGTAGTCGTAGGGGGTCCGTGTGTCTATCTTGCCGATTGTCTTGATACACATATATCGGCGTGAACCCGAAGGGTCCGTCAGAGGTGTAGGGTCATTGGTGGTGGCAATGAAGGCGGAATATCGGGTGTTGTCTTTGATGACACTCGAATATAATTGTCTGCTCATGACGGATGTCTTTTGCAGAATATGTTTCAGAAAAGCGGTCTGCCGTTTCGTGATACTGTCGTACTCGTCGATATTGATTAAGCAAAATCTTGATAGTGCTTTTTCTGCTTCATTCTTGTTGGTGAAATCGAGGCGGTCGGTATAGTAATTCCTTAATTCCTCAGGAAGTAATAATTTGCAGAAGGTTGATTTGCCATCTCCCTGTGCACCGATAATCATTGGCACCATGGTACTACTGTGCACCTTGTTCATCCCTAACCATTGTGCCACCATGCCCAGCATCCAACAATGAAAATTTTCTGTCCAGTCCTTATTGGCAGTCGGTACTCTCCTTGCCAATTCTGATATTCGGTCTTTGCCGTCCCACACTGGTAAGTTGTTGAGATAATCATGCACGGGATCGTAATCCCCTACAAAAGTGGATTCCACAAATCTCTTGATGTCCTTATCCCAAACAATGATTCCCTCGTTGA
>NZ_CALMHT010000103.1 GCF_937863835.1 uncultured Prevotella sp. | reverse complement strand
ACTCTTTTATCTTTTCGAGCATGGAGGGATGGACGAAGGTGGTGGCTACGGCTGCCAGTCCATCGAGGATGACGACGACGCAGCGGTCTTTGTGGATGCGGGTGAGGTAGCCCTCCACACCCTCGAACGGTCCGCCGGCGATGCGCACGGTGTCGCCTTTGGTGAAATACTTCACGTCTTTGTGGGTGAAATAGGTGATGCCCTCTATCCTACTGTCGCAGACCTTGATGAAATGCTGCATCTGACGGTCGGGGATGATGATGGGTTCTTTCTTTTCGGGATTCATGAGCCAGCGGAAGGAGCAGTCGGAACCGGCGGTGGCTACCTTGATGGACTTGAGGTATTCTTCATCGCTGCGCACGAATACGAGGTTGTGGATGGCGGGGCGGAATACCCGCTCACGTTTGTCGCCCTTCTCTACGAAACCGTATTTCATAGGAATGTAGGTCTCTACCTGGCGGGCGTCGAAGTAGGCTTTGAGTTTAAGTTCACGGCAATAGGATGTGCCCAGGGCATACCAATGTATTTCTTCCATTTATAGTTAGTTTAATTAAAGTAATATTTGATTCCGATCTGCAGTTTCCAGCATTGGTCGTAATTGTAGTTGTAATCCCATGTCTTGGTGGGGGCGGTGCCGTCGCTGTTCTTCTTCAGCGTGAAGTATGGCACGCCGTCTACGATCTTGTCGACCTTGAGTATCTGTCCGTTGAAGCAGGGCGACATGTTCTTCTCCACTCCCCAACTGGAATTGAAGAGGTTGCCCACGTTCATGATGTCGGCGCTGAGACTGAGGGTGTGACGGGTGCCGCCGACGCTGAGGGTGAAGTCGTGCGCCCAACGGAAATCGAAACGGTGGACGAAGGGGGCTTTCACACTGTTGGCCTGGGCATACTCGCCTTGATGACTGCTCAGGTAGGAGTCTTGGTGGAGGAAGTTCCAGAACAGGGCGCGGTCTGACTCGTTGGTGAAGTGTATCTCGTCGTCGTTGCGGGGAATATACATCAGGTCGTACTTGATGCCGTCGCCGTTGATGTCGCCGTCGTAATAGAAGGTGTAATAACCGGAATAGTTGTAGCCGGTATAGAACAGCGAGAAGTGGTCGTGACGGTACTGGTAACTGGCGGAGGCTACGATACGGTCGGGTATGACGTAGGCTGAATTCTGAACACCCGTAAAATTCGGTCCGTTGACGGTGAACAGTCCGCCCCATGCGGCATTGGCATTGGAACCGGGCATGCCCGACACTTCTTTCATCACGGTGTGGGTGTAGGCTGCCATCAGGCGCAGGTCTTTGAGGGGCTCGGCATTGAGCGACACACTGGCTGTCCATCCATATCCCTTGTGGGTGTTGGTGAGCACGCAGGCACTGTAGAGGGAGGTATTGCCTACTTTGTTATAGTATTTGTAATCAGACGGATACACATATCTGTTGTCGGCTCCCTTGAGGGTGGTCCAGGTGTCGTCTATCGGACGGATGTTATAGTTGGTGAGCATCACGTCGTTGAGTTTGGCGATGTAGGTATACTCGCCTGTGACGGTAAACGGGAAGGATACCGGCAACTGGTAATCGACGGCTATGGAACTCTTCCAGACCTGTGGCATCTTGAAGTCGGGGTCTATGCCTACTATCGCACTGGGCACGGTTCCGGCTTCGGAGGTGATGGTAGAGGGTGCGCCGAGCAGTTGACGTATCTTATCGACATCAGTGACCAGACCGCCGGCAAAGTTTTGCAGACGGGAGTCGGATGATGTCACTACCCCGTTCTTATAGACGGTGGACGCGATGACGGAATTCTGATACATACCCGAATTGGATGGCATATTGGTAAAGAACACCAGAGGCAGACGACCGGCAAAGAAGCCTGTCCCGCCACGTACTTTGAGTCGGTGGTCGCCGAATACGTCCCAGGTGAACCCGAGGCGCGGAGATACCTGTATGTTGGTGTCGGGCCATTTGCCCGTATCGATATGGCGACCGCCGAAATCGAGGTCGTAGATGGCATTGTTGCGCACGGCGTCGTCATTGTCGAACGAGATATTGTCGAAACGGATGCCGCCGGTGACACGGAGGTTGTCGAGGGCATCCCACTCGTCCTGCAGATAGAGTCCGTACTGATTGAACCCTACTTTGGATGACGGACTGGTATCGCCGTTGTAACCGTAAGTGAGGGCCACCGTCTCGGGGGCGGCTCCGCTGAGGAAATCGTCGAGACTGCGGTAACGGTAATAGCCGGTACCATTGCGCATATAGGAGTTGAGGGCGGTCTGGTGCTCGTAATTGAGACCTGCGGACAACTTATGATTACCCATGAAATAGGTGAAATTGTCATTGACGGTGGTGACCTTGTTTTCTACCTTATTATTATATGTGAACAGTTCGTAACCGAGCGACATGTAGGGTTCGATAGTCTGCGTCACGGTGCCGTCGGCTGCGGTGGTATACCCGTTGAGGATGTCGATGAAAGGAAACTCGGAAGAGTCGCTGCCTCGCTTGTCCTGTATACTGGTATAAGTGAATATCAGCTGATTGGAAATATGATTACCGAAACGGCTGTTGAGGTCGGCCGACACGGAACTGACTTTGTTTTCCCACGAATATGCGGTATTGGCAAAAGACATGGAATATTCAGACAGTCTGCTGTAGGAGAATTTGGTATAGGCGTCGCTGGAATATTCGGCGGGGATGTTCCACGACTTATTGCCTGTGTAATTGTAGCGCAGGGCGAGGTGGTGACTGTCTGTGATATTCCAGTCGAGACGGGCCAGAAACTTGGTATTGTTCTCGTCGCCCGGGAATTCGGTATACGAACCGGTGTCGTAACCATACTTCTCCTTGACATAAGCGGACACTTTCTGAAGGTCGGACAGTGTGGTGCGGGAGAGGTATTTCTGTGAACTGGCGATGCCGTCTTCGGAACCCTGCCACCTGTTGATGACGGTGGGGATATACGAGTGTTCGAAATTGGTAAAGAAGAACAGGCGGTCTTTGAGTATCGGACCGCCGAGGGTGAACCCGTACGTGGTGTTGCGGTTGGTACCCCGTTCACCCAGATCGGTATCATTGACACGGTTGCCGTGCATATTCTCATTATCATAATAGAGATAGGCCGTACCCCGGAACGTGTTGGTGCCCGACTTGGTGACGGCGTTGATGCCGCCGCCTATGAAATTGGTCTGGCGCACATCGTAAGGGGCTATCACGACCTGCATCTCGTCGATGGCTTCGAGGGAGATGGGATTGCCTCCACCGGGAAGCATGGAATTGAGACCGAAGTTATTGTTGAGGTTGGCACCGTCGAGACGGAAATTGGTGGAACGGCCGTCGCCGCCGGAGAAGCCCATGCCGTTGGCATAAGGTGACAGGCGGACAATATCGGAGACGCTGCGGCTGGCAGTAGGCATATTGAGAATCTGAAATGAGGAGATATGGGTAGAGGCCCCCGTCTTGGCGTTGCTGAAACCGGGAGCAGAACGGCCGACGACAAGGACTTCGCCCAACTGCTGCGCATCCTGACGCATATTGATGTCGAGACTGAAGGATTCGCCGAGGGAGAGGTATACATTCTCCACCTCACGCGTCTTGCTTCCTATATAATGGACCGTTATCTGATAGGGACCGCCCACGCGCATGCCCTGTATGTTATACCTTCCGTCCCCGTTGCTGACGGTACGGTAGACCGTGCCCGACGGTTGATGGACAGCCGTGACGGTGGCACCGATGACAAAAGAACCCTCAGAGGATATCTTGCCGTTAAGACCCGATGTGGTGATTTGAGCAGACAACTGCGAGATGCCTGAAATAAGACAACTGAAAATGACAGCTATTATTATAGAGTATCTTCTCATATATATTATTGAGGTACCATTAAATCATATTCAAGGTACAAATTTAAATAATTTTTCTCAAAAGTATATGATATTATTGTAAAAAATGGAAAAAATGCACTAACTTTGTCGTCTTAAATTTATTATATCGGATAATGAGGAAGTTTGTTTCTATATCTCTCGCACTCTTTGCGATCGTAACTATCACGTGGGCCGTCAAGGTTCAGCCGGGATATGTACGCATCACCCAAAAGGATGGTACCACCCTCACCGTATCTGGACACGGCGACGAGAACATGCACTATTACCTGACCAAGGACAAGGTGCTGCTCTGCCAGAGAGGGACCGACTTCTATATCGCGAAGACAGACAGCGACGGCACGCTTTCATCGACAGGAATACTGGCCCATGAGGCTGATAACCGTTCGGAGGCTGAGACGGCGGCTGTAAACGCGCAGGACAAGGATGCCTTCTACAGCAACATGGACCACAAGGTGGCACTGACAAGAGCCAAAAGCAGCAGTGTGACCGAAGCTATCACGACCTCCTCGACCCTGTTTCCACATACCGGTTCGCCTACGGCGCTGGTGATACTCGCCGACTTTACGGATACGGTATTCAAGGAGAAAAACCCGAAATATGTATTCGACAGATACCTGAACGCCGACTCTTTCGACAGCAGCGACGGGACACTGGCCAAAAACACGGGCAGTGTGAGGAAATACTTTAAGGACATCAGCGGTGGACTGTTTACGCCTAATTTTGATGTCTACGGACCTGTACACCTGGCGCACCCGCTCACATACTACGGGGGTTCGGAGAGTGATGACGACGGAAGCGGGGAAAATATGTATGCGCTGATCAAGGATGCCTGCACAGCGATGGACGACTCGCTCGACTTCTCCAAATATGACCAGAACGGTGACGGCTACGTGGATCTGCTGTATATCATATATGCGGGTTATTCGCAATCGATCACGGGTGTGTCGAATACGGCGATATGGCCGAAATCGGGTACAAATAACACGGGACCCTACGACGGGGTTAGAACATATAGGTATGGGGTGAACAATGAACTGAACAGTACACCTGCCGCTAACAAGACACAGACACTGATCAACGGTATCGGTCTGTTCTGCCATGAATTCTCACACTGCATGGGACTTCCCGACTTTTATCCTACCTCTTCTTCGGCACAAGACGCATGCAACCCGGCACTGGAATACTGGGACTTAATGGATGCTGGAGAATATTCTAATTACGGGTACACACCCAACGAATATTCGGCCTGGGAGAAAGAGGCGATGGGATGGATGAAGATAGACACGCTGAAGACGGCTACCGACGTGACTCTGAAACCGCTGAGCGAAGGGGGCACGGCTTACCGCATCATGAACGACAGTGACGCGACGGGACACGAATATTATATCGTGGAGAATGTACAGAAGACGGGATGGAACGCAGCGATAAAAGGACACGGTATGCTGATCTATCACGTAGACTACAACGCCAACGCTTTCAGTCTGGACTGGAACTCGGTGAACAATACCATAGGGCACTCGAGAATGACGATATTCCCTGCTGACGGACTGCTTATCTCGTCGTACGACAGTAAGTATACAGGTGCACAATACCAGGCATCACACAGCGGCGATCCGTTCCCGGGAACGAGCAACGTGTACTCGTTTACGGATACCACATCTCCTGAAAAATCGACGGTGTATACGGGAACTACCAAACTGATGGGGAAACCGATTACGGATATAGCCGAGGCATCGGACGGTACCATCACGTTCAAGTTTATGGGCGGCACATCGGGTATCCGTGAGGCTATTACGGACCATACAGTGAACGGTGACAACCGTATCTTCTCGATCAACGGGATGTATATGGGTACGGATATGGACGTTCTGCCAAAGGGACTGTATATCAGAAACGGCAAGAAAATAGTAAAATAAATATCAAATAACAATTAAATTAATCAAAATGAGAAGTAGAACAGCTGATTGGTTTGAATGCAAAATCAAGTATGAAAAAATGCTGGAGGACGGCACACAGAAAAAAGTAACTGAACAATATACAGTGGACGCACTTTCGTTTACGGAAGCCGAGAAACGTATCATGGAGGAGATGTCATCGTATATCAGCGGCGCTTTCGAGGTGTCGGACATCAAAAAGGCTTCGTACAAGGAGGTTTTCTTCAGTGACCAGGATTCAGCGGACAAATGGTATAAGGCCAAACTGCAGTTTATCACCCTCGACGAGAAAACAGCCAAGGAGAAACGCAGTAATGTGTATTACCTGGTGAATGCAGGCTCGTTCAACGGTGCTGTGAAGAACATCGACGAAGTGATGGGCGGCGGTATGATCGACTACAGTATCGCATCGGTCAACGAGACCATGATGATGGACGTATTCGAATACGGCAAGACAAAAGAGGTGAACGACAAACCGGAATACGAACAGGAGGCAAAATAGAATATGAACGTGGACGTAGCTAAAAATCTGCATGAGGTGACAGACAATCTGCCAGAGGGTGTACGTCTGGTGGCTATCAGCAAATATCACCCCAACGAATATATCGAAGCTGCTTACCAAGAGGGGCAACGGATATTCGGGGAGAGTCATGAACAGGAACTGGCGAAGAAGGTGGTGGAACTGCCGAAGGATATAGAATGGCACTTCATAGGGCATCTGCAAACAAACAAGGTAAAATATATCGCTCCTTATATCTCGATGGTGGAGGCGGTGGACTCGCAGAAACTGCTGAGGGAGATCAACAAACAGGCTGCCAAATGCGACAGGACCGTGAAGGTGCTGCTCGAACTGCATATCGCCGAGGAGGAAACCAAATATGGTCTGTCGGCTGATGAATGCCGCGATCTGCTGAAGGGCGGTGAATGGCGTGAAATGGGAAACGTGAAGATAAGCGGACTGATGATGATGGCTTCGAATGTAGATGACGAACAGCAGATACGAAGTGAATTCATGAAGGCTGCCGATCTTTTCGATGAACTGAAAAAGGATTATTTCGCTGACGACGATGACTTCAGGGAGAGGTCATGGGGTATGAGTCACGATTACAAAATAGCTGTGGAATGTCGCAGTACAATGGTACGGGTTGGAACTAAAATTTTTGGTCCGAGGGTGTATTAGCCGCAAAAATTCGTTAATACAAACCTGATATTGATAATAAATGTTAGATTTCGACATTTTTATGCACAAAACTATTGCAGATTAGAGAATTATCAATACCTTTGCATTGTGTTTTTCATGGTATTAGATTATTAAGGTTAATAAAAGATTGGTTGTCGTGAGACACCCAATTTTTTTTGCCTTATTTTTTTGTCTTTTCCTCTCAGGTTTTTCTTTCTTTTTTTTCTTTTGTCGTTCTTGATGATTGAATGATTCTTCTCTTCTTTTTTGAAGGGTGTTTTCTATATCTTATTCTTTTTCTTATCATAAGGGGGCGTTTTCATTCTTCTCTCTGCCGAGGGGGATTTTCTCTTTTTTCTTTGCCAAGAAGGGGTTCTCCTTCTCTTCACCGAAGAGAAGAAGCAAGAGAAAGTAGCGACGTCCTCGCCACGCTAAATTTGTGATATTTT
>NZ_CALMHT010000102.1 GCF_937863835.1 uncultured Prevotella sp. | reverse complement strand
ATAATAATGATGGGCATTTCCTATATATGGATTTGCCCATTTTATTTTCCCCGTCGTGCGAGAAAAATTGCGCACCGCCAAAAAAAATTTTCTTTGAAGGGAAAATAATTTCCCTTGAAGCAAAATTTTCTCGCGCGACGGGGAGTTTCATCTTACGATGATGCTATCTCTTCATCGGGTTCTGCATGTACAGTTACATCACTGTTTGGAATGTTTTTCATGATTTCCTCCTCGATGTTATCACACAATTTGTGTGTGGTTAATAAATCAAGTTCAGGGAGGAAATGGACATTCACCTTGATAAAAGTATTTGCTCCAGCTGCCCTGATTTTCAAGTCATGATATTTGATGATATTGTAATTCTTCTTTAGTATCGTTTCTACCTTCTCGGTTACACCATCAGGCACTTTGTCTAACAATACATCAACCGCTTTTTTGCTCATACCGTAAGCGATGTGCAGGATAATCAGCGCTACACCGATAGCGGCGATGGAGTCGGCTTTATGATAGCCGAAATTGGCAAAAATCAATCCTAACAGTACACAAGCCGAACTGAGAATGTCGGTCGAGAAATGTATAGCATCCGCCTCAAGAGCCTGACTGTTATGGCGTCTGGCCTCTTTGAGTAATTTTCTGGAACGGCTGAAATCGATAATCATAGAAACAATGACCACAATGTAGCTCCATATCGTTATTTCCACCAGCACGCTACCCGACAGAAGTCTTACTACCGCTTCGTATATAATCCATATACTGGTCACAAAGAGCAGTATCGACTCCAGAAATGCGGACAGATTCTCCACCTTCCCATGGCCGTAGTTGTGATCCTCGTCAGCTGGCTTGTCTGATATGCTTACCGATATATAGGTGATGATGGCTGCCAACAGGTCGAGCAGGGAATGTAGCGCCTCTGATAGGATACCGAGACTGGCCGTCATAATACCGACAACGAATTTGAATAGTGTCAGCGAAAATCCTGCCACGATGGAGGATAATGCCGCTTTCTGTTTACTGTTCATAATGATCTTTGAGGAAATAAAGGTGCAAAGATATTAAAACTGTTGATACGAACCAATACAGTCTCTTATTTTTCATACAATTGTAACAGCTGTTTCTTTTTCTCTTTATTACAATACCATATTATACAGATACCCCAGCAGGATAATAAATAATGTGATTGTACCAAAGAAGATGCTAATCAAGCGCCAGGTCATAACTTTCTTGAGCATCGTTGCTTCCGGCAAAGACAGACCCACAACCGCCATCATGAAGGCAAGGGCTGTGCCGATAGGTACACCTTTGGCTACAAATACTTCGATGACAGGTACGATACCCGCCGCATTGGCATACATTGGGACACCCAGTACGACCGACAGAGGTACAGCGAACCAACTGCTCTTCGACATATATTCCTGGAAAAATCCTTCAGGTACATAACCATGAATCATACCTCCGATGGCAATGCCGATGACGACATACAGCAATACGCCTCTGATGATACCCCATGAATCTCTCAATATGCCAGGCAGACGATTCACAAAACTGACTTTTTCGGCTTCCCAACGTGCTGTTTCTGTTTCAGATGCTTTTTGGATGTTTTTTACCCAGTCGCTCAGATAGTCTTCCAATTTCATCTTGCCGAGTATGAAACCTCCAATCATGCCGAGCAGCATACCGCTGACTACATAGATGATCGTAATTTTCAGTCCGAAAGTGCCAAGGAACATCGCCACAGCCACCTCGTTTACCAAGGGTGATGTGATCAGAAAGGCAAACGTGACGCCAAGAGGTATGCCCCCTTTCACGAAACCGATGAACAGTGGTATGGACGAGCAGGAGCAGAACGGTGTGATAGCGCCGAACAGTGATGCGAAGAAATATTGCAGTCCGTAGAGCCTGTGCGTGGTGAGATAGGTGCGCAACCGGTCAATGGGGAAGTAGGCGTTGATAACTCCCATAATAGAACTGATGATAAACAGAAGAATCAGGATCTTCGTTGTGTCATAAAAGAAAAAATCTACAGCCGACCCGATGCGCGACTGTGCGTCAAGTCCCAACAGGCCGTAAGCCAGCCAGTCGGCAAATTGTTGTAACATAATATATTCTATTTTTAGTGTTTACAGATAAAATGTATATGCGTAATATAGTCCGACTAAGATAAACAGAATGGCCACAATCAGATTAAACCATTTCTGAAATATCTTCATCCTATTATAAAACGTCCCGATTTCAGACACGCTATATGCAATAAACCATGCAACGAATATCACAGGCAGTCCGGTGGCGAAAGCGAATATCACGGGTAGAAAATATCCTGCTGTAGCCTGAGCAGACATTGGTATGAGCATACCGAAATAGAGTATGCCGCTGGTAGGACAGAAAGCCATTGCGAAGAGAATACCCAAGAACAGACTTCCCCACATCCCTTTCAGTTTGCCTGAATCGACATTGCCGGAGAATCCGAACTTCGGCAGATGCAGACGGTCGCCTAGCAACATGAACAGTCCGATGAGAATCATGGCTGGCGAGATGAGCATCTCGCCCCATTTGCTCACACCCTTTTGTATGAAGAACATATCTTCTCCTTTGTGCAGGATGTAGATGAGTATTGCCCCAAGTAAGGAGTAGGCGATGACGCGCCCCACCGTATATAGGATACCGTTCCAGAAGATACGCCGTTTGCTCTCGATGTCTCGCCCGATATATCCAATGGCTGTGATATTGGTAGCCAACGGACATGGACTGATGGCTGTAAGCAGTCCTAAGATAAATGCGGTGACAACAGGTATCTGACTGTTGTCCAGTATATTCTGTAAGAAATCCATCAGATGATTCTGCTATTTCAGAAGTTGATTTATCTTATTTTTCAGACCGTTGCGGAATGCAGGTGTGTTGTTGCGGGCATTCTCGAATCCGAAAGATGTCATATCATTACGTTTCTCTTTCCCGTTTTTCCATTGATTGACAAATAGCGAAGACCATGTGACATGGTATTTGTCACCTATCTTTTCGCCTGCCGGTGTGGAAATATCTATTTCCTTGAATTTTACCTGTCCCGCTTTCACCTGTTTGGCAAATTCTTTGTTTACCACATCTTGTGAATTATTCCCTATGGCGATGCAGGTAGGACAGCGTTGCTTGCTGTGAAAATACAAAACTTCTACAACGGTTTGGACGGGAGCTCTCTTTACGGTCCGCTTACGCTGTGCGTCGGCAGAGCCTATACCGCATAACAAGACTGCCAATGTAATCAGAAATAACTTTTTCATCTTATACTATTTGTTTTCGGTGAGTAATTTTTTGACTTCGCTTTCGGATATTTTACCTTTGGCTACCACCTTCTCGTTGATGACCAGTGCCGGTAGTGACATCACGTTGTAACTCATTATCTTCTGCATATCCTCCTCTTTGACTAGAGAGGCATCAATATCGAGTTCTTTAACCGCTTTCTCTACTGCTGTATACAGAGCCTTGCAACTGCTGCAACCCATTCCTAATACTTTGATTTCCATTGTTTATTATTTATTTAAATGATATATTATAATACTATTTCGTAGTTCGCAAAACAACGAACATTATCGACAAAAATAAAAGCTGTATTCAGCAGCAATTATCTTTTTTGCATTCACAATTGCAGAAGAACTTGCTGAACATCTCTTTGGCGAGTTTCCAGTTCTCTCTGTTGATGCAGTATTTCACTTTCGGCGTTTCTATTTCCCCCTGAATCAGTCCGGCATCTTTCAGTTCTTTGAGATGTTGTGATACTGTAGCTTTGGCGATGGGAAGTTCCTCGTGTATATCCCCGAAGTAACAGGTGTCACGCCTTGCTAGAAAGTCGAGTATGGCTATACGTGCAGGATGTCCTAAAGCCTTTGCGAATCGGGCTATCTGCTCCTGGTCCACCGTATAATCTTTTTTATTATCTTCCATATTTCAAATTATTGTTCGCAAAAATACGAACAATAATTATACAAACCAAATTTTTCACAAGAAAAATATGATTTGTTAACAAGATATGCATCAGATATGTTTTATCTGTGCTAAAGTATAATGTATTTCGTGAAGATTAACTATTGTATTAGTTGCGTCTTGTTACCTATGATATATACTCCTTTTGGAAGATATTTAATATCATCTGCATTAGCATTTCTCTTTATCATAGTCCCATTGATTGAATAGATATAATCTGAATTGCCGTCTGAACTTCCAGTTATATTATCTATAGCAGTATCATCATTTTCTGTAATATCTGCATCGTATTTTGAAACATATTCATTTCCGCTTGCTACAGTAATTTTTGTGCCGTTAATGAATTTAACATGATCCGCAAAGTTTATGATCATACCGTAGGGTGCTGATATCTTCACATTGTCAAGAGTGATGTTTTTTACATGACATTCAGGACGACCATAGATAAAAATTGCATTATATTTTTTATTTGTAGCAGCAGTAGATGTTATATTTTTCAGATAAATATCTTTAAAACTAGGTGTTGTGGATATGGAATCTTTCGCATTCGTTTTATCATTTGCCGGAGTTGTGTAGTCCTTATCGTAATAGCAGTCTATATAAAGAGTATAATTCACACCAGACATGGTAAGGTTGGAAAACATGAAATCTTCTTCGCCGCCACCTCTGTCGTTATTTGATTTAAGGCGTATGCCATTGTCGGTACCAGTATATTTACAGTTGTCTATCAGAACGTGTTTTACATTTGTCGTGTAGCTGCCGACAGATGTACCGTGACCGTATCCGAATGTACTGTTGGTTATTTTAATATACTGGGAATTTTTATCGATAGCTATGTTGTCATCTCCATCAGAGATATAACAACTGTCTATATTGACATTTGTTCCCCAGATGTCTATACCATCTGTGTTATGCGACGGGACTTGTGTGTCTATTCTTATATTATGTATTGTCGCATTATTGGAATTTCCATTCATCCCGATCGTGATATGAGAACCGGGCGCATCATTTATTGTGATACTGTCAATCTCAATGTTGCTGGCCTTGTTAAGTCTGATTACGGCTCCTCTCTTCATACTAACACCCGTTGCTCTGTTGTCATAAGCAGTCCACCATGCATTGCCATTACCATAGATACGTCCTTTACCTGATATTTTAAGATTTGAGGCATTGGCGGAACATGTTATGAAATCCGGATATACAATATTGGTTGATGTGCTGGTAGTGGTAGTTGGGTATGTACCGTAAGGTAACAGTTGTAAAGTAGCACCTTCAGACAAATATAGATTGGTCTTTGAACTCATTGAGATAGGTCCGCAAAGGAAGGTTCCAGCGGGAACAATCACTTTTCCTCCGCCAGCTTTCCCACAGGCATCCAGAGCAGCCTGAATTGCCGCTGTATTGTCATTTGAAGTAGCAGAAGCCCCATAAGTTGCATCTGTGATGTTGAATACGTTTGTGCTTGTAATTGTTGGCAGTACAACTGTCGGCCAATCAGTGGCCAAAACACGACTGATGTTTGTCAATAATAAAACGACAGTCAGTAATCCTACTGTTAAAAGTTTCTTTTTCATTTGTTTTATTTTTTTAGTTCTGTATAGATAATAATCCTAGTACTACATCCCATTGTTGAGCTATAACCATTTAATACATTTGTCGGAAATAGAGCAGCATGCATCATTTATTATACTCCAAGGTATATCGCATATCGCGCGATTTTCTTCTTGTGATATCCCTTTTCCATTCTGAGTGTCTCTTACTTCTTTAGATGCTGGTGTCGTCGTATCTATCGACTCGATTGGATGTACGTGCAGGATGTCCTAAAGCCTTTGCGAATCGGGCTATCTGCTCCTGGTTCACGGTATATTTTTTTTATTTTCTTCCATATTTCAAATTATCGTTTGCAAAGCTACGTACAATAATCATACAAACCAAATTTTTTAACAAGAAAGATCTGATTTGTTAACAGGATATGCATCAGATATGTTTTATCGGTGCTGTCCCTGATATATTTTAAATTGTATGCTCTTGTGAACAAATCGATGTCCACATTGTTTCATTATATTATATTATCGTAGTATTCAAATATCATCTTGGTTTCTCGCGTTCCAATTTCTATCTTAAAATGAAGCGTGAACTTGATATGACGCCGAAAGCTTATCTCATGGAGCAACGTATGCTACGCGCAGAGCATCTTCTGCGAACAAATAATAAGCTGAACGTATCAGAGGTCGCTTACAAGTGTGGATTCTCTGAACCAAAATATTTTTCGCGCTGTTTTAAAAAACGATTTGGCAAAACTCCATCAGATTTTCGATAAAATAGAGCATTCTGGATTATTTTATACCTATTTTACCAATTTTTCACCTTCACTTGGTAAAAATAGGTATAATTTTGCGCCCGAATTCTAAAGCCAAACAACTCAATAAAAACATAAAAAATGAAAAAGCTACTAATTATTGCGCTTCTTCTTTGCGCATCACTGACACCAATTCTTGCACAGGTATCCAACTCAGACCTCTTCCTGCACAAGCGTATCAATCTCTATGATGTTAAGCACATGCCTAACGCCAAGGGAAAAGTTCACAAGGACTCCATCGTAAACAATCGCATCTGGCGTTGCGAACAGCCTCGTCTCTATGCTTATCAGCCAGGTGCTGAGGAGCGTACAAAGACGGCTATGATAGTCATTCCTGGTGGTGGCTACATCAAGCAGGCTTACGAGACAGCAGGTGTAAGTTTTGCCAAGTGGCTTAATACATTTGGTGTTACAGCCTTTGTCTTGCTACATCGTCTGCCAAATCAGAACGACATGGAAGATCCTTCTATTGCTCCTGTAATGGATGCCCAGCGTGCCGTCAAGTGGGTGCGCGCCCATGCTTCCGAGTATGGCATCGATCCTGATAAGATAGGTGTGATAGGTTGCAGTGCAGGTGCTCATATCAGCGCATGCGTAAATGTGACAAAGGAGGACTTCAGCAAGTGCGGCGATGAGCTTGACAATGTTGACCATCGTCCAAACTTTGCCATTCTCGTAAGTCCTGCAGCACGCATTTCCGGTCTTTCCACGCAGGCAAGTTCTGGTGGCAATATCCAGAAGCTGATGGATCGTTTTCCTATCGACAAACTCATCGACAATACCACAGCACCAATGCTTATGTTCCATGCTTCAAATGATCGTACCGTATCGCCACTCAATAGTATTGAGATCTACAAGGCATTGCTGAACGCTGGGGTTAAGAAGTCATCCGTCCATGTTTTCCCATTCGGTGCCCATTCCATCGCCCTTCGCAACCAGCCAGGTTCAACTGCTGTATGGCCAACAATAGCAGAGGCTTGGATGAGAGAAATTGAAGTATTAAAATAACAAAGTATTAAAACAACATGAATAAAATTTTCTTACATGCCATGTTCATGATGTGTTTGCTTGCATCATCGGCAAAGACAAATGCACAGGAACACCGACTTTATGATTTCGTCGTGCCACGTGACGGCTCGTTCCGCGAGGCCCTCAAGGCAGCAAACAACCGTAAGGATACTACCGAACGCTATCGCATCTTTGTGATGCAAGGCAAGTATAAGATTCCTACCGAAGGCACTACTACAGGTGGTGATGGCAAGGAATATGGTGATCCACGCTCTTATCTTAAGGCACCTAAAACGTCCATCATAGGTGAATATAGGGACAATACCGTTCTCACCAACACTACGCCACCTGCTACATGGAACAATGGTTTTGGCCCTTCTTGTCCTCTTGAAGGCATTGGTAAAGGCGATGTACTTATTATTGACAGTCAGTCGCACTCTACTTATCTGCAGGATATTACGATGAAGAGTGGCATGGGTGATCGTACCGGTCGCAACATTGTGTTGCATGATCATTCCGACTTCACCATAGCCAAGAATATATGTATCTGGGGGTATCAGGACACATACGTCAGTGATAACCAGCAAGGTCGTTTTTACTTTGATGGTGGCATTATCCGAGGCCGCACCGATTATATCTGTGGCAAGGGCGATGTATATTATAAAGGTGTGACCTTTCAGCAATGCGAGAAGGGAGGCTATCTTGCCGTATCTTCCGTTCCCCGTAAATATGGTTATGTCATGCAGTATTGCTACATCAAGAGTGAGACACCTGACGTAACCTACTACCTCGGTCGTCCATGGGGCAAGGGCACTCCGACGGTTATCTGGCTGAACACCAAGGTTGACGCTTCTCCTATCACTAAAGACAATCGTGGCTATAATGGTTGGGCAGATATGAGCGGTGGCTACCCTAAGCAGTTTGCCGAGTTCAATACAATGCTCACTTCGGGCGAGACACTCTCGCTTGAAGGTCGCCGTACACAATGGACAGATAAGGAAGGCAACACTCACGAAAACAAACCTACTCTCAATGCTTTCGAGGCTTCGCATTATACTATGGAGAATGTACTTGACGGCTGGAATCCTACTGCTGATGCAGAGCAGATGCCTGCACCAAAGAACCTCCGTATCCACAAGAACCTCCTCTCATGGGACAATCAGAAAGGAGCATTACTTTATGCCATCTGCAAGAATGGCAAGGTCCTAGATTTCACTACAGCAAGCACCTACAAGCTCAAGGGTGCAAAGAAAGGTGATGTATGGGGCGTGCGCGCTGCCAATCAGATGGGAGGTTTGGGCAATCCCGCCATTGCAGTCGCTCCAAACGAAGATCTCGTTCAGTGGGACACTATCTTTATTGATGGACCTAAGGGAAAACTTCATTGCGTACTTATTCGCCCCGACAAGCATAATGTAACTTCAGCTGATGGGCGTTATCCCGCAGCCGTCTATTGCCATGGCTTCAGTGGTACATTGAGAGGCAATCTCAACGAACGCATCGGCGAGAATCTTGCCGCAGCTGGCATAGCTTCAATCCGTTTCGATTTCAATGGTCATGGTGAAAGTGAAGGTCGTTTCCAGGATATGACGGTTAGCAGTGAGATTGTTGATGCCAAGACTGTTGTCAATTGGTTGAAGGCTCAGCCATGGTGTAATGGCAATGTGGCTATTGCAGGCGTTTCTCAGGGCGGTGTTGTGGCTGGTATGACAGCAGGTGAGATGGGAAGTGAGATAAAATGTGCGGCATTGATGTGTCCAGCAGCTGTGCTTCGCGATGATGCTATTCGCGGTAACACTATGGGCAAGAATTATAATCCGCTGAATATAGAGGGCGATTATGTATTGCTTTCTCGTGACCGCAGGCTTGGCAAAGCGTTCATCGAAGAAGCTTTTGCACTCGACATTTTCGGTACGACACAGAAGTTCCAAGGGCCAATGATTATCTGTCATGGCACAGGAGATACAACTGCTCCATACACTTACGGACAAGGTTATCACTACCTTATGCCCAATCGCTCACGCCTCTATCTCATTCCTTCTGCAAATCATAGCTTCTCAAACGAGAGAATGAATGTTGCGCAACTTGTAAGCGATTTCTTTATTGAACATCTAAAATAATATATTACTGTCTGATAAAACCAAGAATAGCAAATAAATAGTTCTCGAAGTGCTTTAAATAGCGCTTCGAGTTTTTATTTTT
>NZ_CALMHT010000101.1 GCF_937863835.1 uncultured Prevotella sp. | reverse complement strand
ATAAGTGAAGACAATGGCTTTCTTATTTCCGTTCATGATGATGAGTTGTTATTTGATAAGAAATTGATGTTCCACGTTTTCGGCCGTCTGATACTTCCCGCTTATTCCATATTGCCAAGCCACAACAGATACCATGACAGGAAATTTTGCCATAGGTGGAATATTGTCAATGATGAGATGGTTACTGATGATATGTGCGGGTCCATATTTAACATAGTAGGACACTGGCAGTCCACTGTCCGATTTTGCCTTTAGAGTTATTGTCTTTGTCTTGCGGTTGATGTCTTTCAGAGGCTCAAACCTGATAGCCTGTTTCTTTCCGTCTGTAATGCGATAAGGGAAATGAATGTTGATTTGCTGCACAGCTCCCTTGTATACTGTATCCCCGTCACTTGTCGCCTGTAGCCATAAATCAGTGCTGCGACGCTTATTGTTCATTCCTATTCTGTATAGATTCAGGTGGAAAGAGGTATCATTCACCTGTATGGCAGGACCGTTGATGAGGTGAATCTTTATCTTCGTTGCCGAATGGTCCGCTGACTTTCTTGTATGCATTGAATCCGTATAAGTTGCTGCAATGTCGAATGTCAGTCCGTCTTGATGGAAAATAGGTGAAGAGACTATCTCTGCATGGTTGGATGGATTGAACGGAACGAACCGTCCATTTTGCTGATAACCGATGTGTTGCGTTTTTTTTCCTAAAGAACGTGCGTAATATTGCTCAGTTGCTTGAGCCATCTCTCCGTCAAAATACCAGAAAGCATCATGCTTGTCGCCCTGATATCCGGCATAAGGGGCGGGCATTGGTCTGTTGATGATATTGCTGTTCCATCTTTCGGCCAACCAACCGTCTCTCAAATTCAACTTTCTCATACCTTCGCCGTCGAATCTGTAATGGTCTGCTTTCTCTATAAAAAGACACATATATCTGATTACTTCGTCGGAAACATCAAAATGACCATGACCGGCATCACAGAGAAACGAGATACAACTGTCGGGGTATTTCATTCTGAATGCTAGGGCAGGGTTCACGCGTGCTTCCCACCATTCCCATTCTCCTTCTATCATCAGCCCTGGTATCCCATCTATGTTCCTTGTTCGTCCCCATTCTATATTTTCACGTCCATATCCTGTCAGGTTCGTTTGCGGAGCATCACCATGGTAAGAGATGATAGCAAGGGTACGATCATTGTTCCAAGCGGCAAAGTTCCACGGGAAAGTAGCCATTGCCGAGTGTCCAAGAGGGATGATTGGCACTTTTTTCAATTCTTCATATCCGCTCTTGTCAGCTAAGTCGTTCATCATCTGCTCGAAGAGTTGCTGGCAACCGTTCTCCTCTTTCCATTGTTGGTCGAAAGACGGAGCCACCCAAATGATACCATAGCCCAACTTTTGAAGTGTGGCGCGGAACCGAACGTTGTTGAAAATCGGTTCCTCACTCATGTTCTGTTGACTAAGAACAATGGCCCTCACCTTGTGACAGTTGGACGGAATCCAAAGAAACGCTTCGGGGTGGCTGTTGGTCTCGGTCGATACATATCCATTGAGTGGTACGCACCATTGATAATCCTGTGCTGCGGTCTTTATCAAGAAAGACTGTAACATTAAAAGTAACATTGTAATAAAGAATGTTCTTCTATTCATGATAATTGTTTTTATAATATACGGATATGTAAGGAAAGATTCTTAGTATATAATGATAAAAAAGTTATTTTATTGCTTTTTCCCTAAAATCCTGCTGACAGTATCTGATAGGATATGACTGCTGTAAAAAGAAGAAAACCCGTCTTCTTTCAGAGATTTGCCTTTAACATGCGAAATAAAGAAACCGTATATACCTTCTTTTTTATTAATCCATGGATAAGCACCGGCCCAACCAGGACTACTTATCTGATAGGCATCACCTGTCTCCGTGTCAATCTTTTCTCTCCATACGCCTAACCCGTAGATACCATGGTGATGCAACTGCAAAGCCTTCTCCACGTATTCACTGGGATGTACAATGGCATCTCTTACTTGATCAGCCTGCATCTCTTTGATATTCCCAGCACTCAATATGCGTTTGCCATCATATAATCCGTCGGATATGATCATTTTCAGGAAGTGCATATAGTCATGTAGAGTGGTGCACAGTCCTCCTCCGAGCATAGGGGAATGACCTCCGTCGGTGTTGATAGGCGTGAAGTGTGATTTTGTCATATCTAAGGGAACTGCTATTAATGTCTGAAAGATTTGTTCAAACTCTTTCCCATAAGCCACTTCCGCCATTCTTCCTGCAATCTGCATGGCAAGTCCGCCGTATTGGAATTGTGTGCCTGCGGCAAATACCGTGTCTAATGGCAATATTTTCCGAATGGAGGAATCTAAATGATTATAATTGTCTATTCCCGGTGTCGGTAGATATGGCATCACGCCAGATGTATGAGAAAGCAACTGGCGTAGTTTGATTTTCTCTTTGTCGTTTCCTCTAAATTCAGGTAACCATTTGTCCACTGTGTCATCCCAACCTAAATTTGTTTTGTCTACGACAGCGGCTATCGTAGCAGTTGCTACCCATTTGCCTGCAGACGCTACGAAAACCTGTGTGTCGGGCGTAAAACCACCGTAACATTTACTGAATAATACCTCATCACCCTTTGCCACAGCTATGGCACCTCCTGGATAATAGTCTTTTTTCATCCATAATGTAATAACGGAGTCAAGCGGTGCCATTGATTTGACGAAAGAAATTTTCTCCACATGTTCTCCTACAAAGATGTCGGCATAATCTGTTGTCTTGTACCATTTCAACTTATCAGGCATATTGTCATAAATGGTTTTGCCGTTGATGCTGAAATTCTCAAAACGTATGTTACGAATCATGCGTTCATCATCATAGCCTGCTATGATAGACATGGCTGCATTGGTGCCGTTGTATGAGAAATTCTTGAATGTAATATCCTCTATACCGCGACCTGGAGCATGACAATACTTCTTATTGTAGCATACGCGCATATTAATCAACATTCCTTTATGGATATCTTCTACACGAATATTGCTGAAAGTAATGTTGCGTACAAGATTGTTGTCACCGTTATTAATACCTATGCAACCCTGATAGTCTATCTGGTTCTCGTTTTGTTCAAGAATATCAATGTTGTCGTACAGCACATTTTCAATGACTTCATTCTTATTGATATCTCCATGAAGTCCTATCATGATGGGATGCGCCACGTCTGCCCAATATACAGCATTTCTGACTATGATATTGCGACAACCTCCATGATAGCCCAAACGCGTGCAGTAGACGGTGGAGCAGTCGTCGCTGGTTCGACAGAAAACATTATCGTAATCTACATGGTTGCTGGCGAAAACATTCATCCCGTCGCCCCAACCATACCACGAGATGACTTTTGCATTTCTTATCAAGACCGAGTCTGAACCGCCCACAGGTATTTGAGTAGTTAAAGGTCCGTCAATGACAATATCCTTAGAGTATCTGACCATGATTCCTTCGTGATGCCCCGGCGTAATCATACCATGACCGATGATTTTCACATGATTGGCTTTGTATACGGAGAGCCATCCTTTGATGATTGCACCCTCGTCTATAAACACTGTCTTGCCCGAAGGTATGGCCAGAGAGTCTCCCTTCAAATCATGCAGTCCGGGTCCGAAATAGATTAAGTCTTTCCTCTTGGTTTTAGGTTTCGCAATCTTGCTGTCAGCGAATATTTGCAGATTGTGATAGATATCGCCATTGACTTCGAAAGACAGATAACGCGGTTGATTGAGCGTGAAAATCACCGTGTTCCCGTCTTGTCGTGACGGGATTTCATAAGAAAGAGGTCTCAACCGATATGTCTGAATCGGCTCTTTTGATGAAGTGACAGACACTTCCACTGTACCTTCTAAGTCAAACTTTGCCACAGATGTCTTTACTATCTGATGTTTGTTATTGTCAGTTTTATCGACATTAAACATATAGGTTGGTATTTCCGTCCATTTGCCATCGGATGTGCGTATTTTTACAATGTAATTGTTGCTGAATGCTACACTGCTTTTTGTACGAGAAATAGTCGCATTTGCACAATAGGCAATGAGATTAGTGAATAACAATAACAGAATAGTCAAGTTCCCTTTCATGTGATGAAAATCATTGATGATTAATTTATTAAAGTCGAAGTACCCTTGCTGCAGAGTGCTTCGACTTTCTAATAAGAATGTTTTATTTTTATAATCGTTTTTCTATCTTATTTTTACCATTTCGGATTTTGTTTTAATTGACTATTCATTGATAGTTCATCTGATGGCATGGGATGCAGATAATTCTTCTTGGCAAAGATACGGTTGTTTGCCGTCTCTGTTATCAGGGCACCTGCTTTTACTTTCGGCATTCCAGCTGTATAGGTAGACTGGTCTTCATCTGTTGTCGTGACATAACCTTTGTCTGCCCAAACTGCTGCGTTGTATATCTTTTTAGAAGGGTTTGCTGGATTGTTCTCAGTGGCGAGTTTTGTTGGAGTGCCGTTGTATGAAACATAGAATGTGCACGTAGGACGGTCTAATTCTTTCTCGGCAATGCCCCATCGACAGAGGTCGGATACACGGAAACCTTCACCAAATAATTCCAATGCACGTTCACGGCGTATCTCTTCTTTCATGTCAAGTCCGTTGTTTGTGACCAACGCATTTGTTAAGTTGGCAATGTGAGCACGTTTGCGTATCACGTTGATAGTGTTGTTCAAGTCTGAGTCGCTGATCTTACCATCCAACTCATAGATTGCTTCTGCGTAAGTAAGCAACATTTCCGGCAGGCGGATATGCAGATAGTCGGCACTTTCCTGATAATCAGGTCTGCTCGCTTCTTCAGTAAATTTATGTCCATTATATCCTACAACATCATAAGTTAGGAGGGAAGGAACCGAACATCCGTTTGTATTGTTGACACTCGGTGCAATACTGTAATTTGCAGGTTTGCCGAAACCATTGTTAGAACTCCAATAGTAGTGCCCGGTCTGCTCAAAGAGCGATGTCATACGCGCATCTCTGTTCTGGAACTCGGAATCGAAGCCGTCATAGCCCTTGAACAGCGGGGATATGTTGACAGGCAGTCCGTCTGTACACAAGAACATATCCATCAATTTGCGCGTACCTTTGCATGGTCTTGAGTGAGTCAAATTCATATTGCCATAGTTTTGTGTGGCATAATCGTAGCATTTACGGAAAATGGCTTCATTGTTAGATGCTTTGGTTGCACCGTTAGGATTTGACTCTGCTCCTTCCAGATTGAACAGATAGAAAGAAGACTTGTTCTGATAATCAGATATTGCGTTGTCTTCATATTCCATCCAGATGGAATATTCGCTGGCATAAGTACCCCCCGAAACAAATTTGGCAGACTCAGTCTTTGCCATCGTTAAAAGTTCCGTGGCCGACGGATAGCCGGTAGGCATTGCTGTGCCTGCACCACTTGTCGTTCCATCACCGTTGGTTGCATCATCAGTGCCTCTGCCGTTATATTTTTCCCATGTGCCTTCATAGAGGCATACACGAGCCTTAAAAGCACATACGGCTTCAAGCGTAAGACTTCCATTATTCGATGTAGAAGCTTTTGTGGCTGATACCATACTCTGTGCTTTCTCCAAGTCGGACAGAATAGATTCCACTACTTCGTAGCGTGAATTACGAGGTCCCCAAACGACATCTGATGTCGTTGTAGGTACAGAGAGAGCCAAAGGAATTCCACCAAAACGTCTCAGCAGGAAGAAATGCCACCATGCTCTGAAAAAATATGCAGTGCCTACAGAGTTGGCAATACTCTCAGTGCCTGTGTATTTGTTTGACTGCTCCAGCAGGTTGTTCACGTTACGCAGGCATTTGTATGCTTTCGTATAATAGGTATCACTAGTTGGTACACCAGCTGTTCCTGAAACGTCTTCTTGCTGACCAGGATTAAGGTCCGAACCCATATCGCAGGTGATTAGGTACATTTCATTGCCTGTGAATGTTCCTGCCCATCCGTACAATTGCGAGTAAAGATAATTAGCTCCTGATGTAAAATCGGAGGCTGTCGTAAAGTATGAGCCTGTCGTTACATTCGACATTGGTTCCTGATCCAGCCAGTTTGAGCAAGAGGTCGTTGTCAAAGTCAAAACTGAAGCTAATGCAATTATATATTTATTTGCTTTCATAAGATTCAAAATTTTATTGTTCATGATTAAAACGTTACGTCGAGTCCGAATGAGAATGAACTCGCAAAGATATCGACGCCTTTCCAAGTGCCCATTGTGGCCTGTGCCTCGGGGTCATATCCGTCTTTGACGTTAGAGATGTCAAACAGGTTTTCGCCTGCAACCCATACGCGAATTTTTTCTAACGGACTGTTCACGAGCCATGTCTTTGGTAATGTGTAACCGAGCTGAATCTGTTTACAGCGTGCATACCATGAATTGACTACATTGACATCGTTATACTGTTTGTAGTTCCAGTTGTTACGACTTCCGTTCCTTGAGATTACAGGAAGTTGTGCACCAAGATTTGCTTCGTGATATCCATAAGTGTCACCAGCATACCAAGTATTATCTATAAAGTAGCTGTTTGTATTTGTCCAACCGCTCCAGAAAGCGCATCCCATCTGGCCGTTGCGTACATTGTATTGCTGACCGACACCTTGGAAGAAACAACTGAAGTCGAAGTTCTTGTAAGTAAGTCCCAGATTGATTGAGAAGTTGTAATGTGGGTCTGTATCACCATAATAGTACAAATCTTTGGTTGTGATATCGTTATCTCCGTTCAGGTCTACACGGCGTACACATCCTGGTGTCAGTTCGTTTACTGTTCCGTTCTTGACGTTGCTCAGTAGAGATCCTGAAACATTTCCATTCATTTTTGCATAATAATCGTCTACCTCTGCCTGAGTCTGGAACAGACCGTCTGTTTTGTAAACGAACAGTGCATTCAGAGGATAACCTTCTACAATGGAGTTGACTCCGTAAGTGATGGCGGTTTTGCCTGCGTAAGACGTTACTTCAGTTTTCGCATTTGACAATGTGAAACCTACATTATAACTTAAATCCTTTGTGATGTGATCCTGCCAGTTGATGGTGAATTCAAAACCGTGTGTTTTGTATTTTCCAGAGTTTGTGGAAGGAGCTGTACCACCATAAGTGGCTGGATAAGTGACATTGATAAGCATACCGTTGTTTTTACGCCAGAAGTAATCGAATGAACCAGTAAGACGGTTGTTGAACAATCCATAGTCAAAACCGAGGTTGGTAGATTGAACCGTTTCCCAAGTACGGGTAGGATCTGTTATGCCTGATATCCATGAAGTGGCGTATTTCGTTCCGTTATAAACGGTTGTACCTGTAGAGATAGCAGCATAAGCCTCATAGTTACCGATGGTAGAAACGTTACCCGACTGTCCCCATGAATAGCGAATCTTGAAATTGTCAACGAATGGTAATGCTTTCTTGAAAAATTTCTCTTCAGAGATGCGGTAGCCGACACTCGCCCCAAAGAAGTCCTGCCATCTGTTGTCTTTCACAAGACGAGACGAACCGTCATGGCGCCATGTCCCTTCTACTAGATATTTGCCTGCATAGTCGTAATTCAGACGACTGAGGAGTGATACATAAGCCCATTTGTATGAGGATGAACTTGTAATCTTATCTGTCGTCGTGTCGTATACATTTAAGTCGTTGAGGGTTACAGGGCTAGAACTTGAACGGTATGCAGCTGTTGAATAATTGTCGCGTAGTTCATTGGTGTTACCAAACATACCGGAAACATGATGTTCTCCGAATGTGCGTTCGTAATTAAAGAAAAACTCGTATAATTGATACAGTGCTCGGGTATTGGTTTCTGTCAGAGATTCCAACTTGGCCTGTGATGCCGTCTGAGCATTGTTTGTTACCTCATCTGTATAATAATCGTAAAGTTGTACTTTATGTGTCTGTCCTTTCTCATTAGCGTTGAATTGGCGGATACTACCTTTGGCATAAGCACTTAAACCTTTCAAGGCAGGAGAGAGGAAACCCAGGTCAACGGTCAATTTGCCACTGATACGTGTCATGTAATTATTGGTTACATCTTTTCCTCCTTCAGTGAGGTGGGCAAGCACGTTGTTTCCTCCGAAGTTGTCGTAATATTTTTCACCACTCTGCGTATATAATGGGAATACATAGAAATCCTGTAGACCATAACCTATACCGTAGGTTGGAACATCCGATTTCTTGTAATCGAAAGAGATGCCTGTTTCGAGTTTGACGTATTTGCCAATTTGGAAATCCGTATTGTTACGGAAGTTATACTTCTTTTGTCCATCGTATACCACCTTAATCAAAGAACGGTCGTTGGAATAGCCAATAGAAGTGCGGCTCTTAATCTTATCGTTACCACTCTGGATACTCAAGTTTTGGTTTGTTCCCCATGTCGTACCATACACATAGTCCGGCTGGTTGGCATTTAGAGGGTCTATTCTGTAGTTTGTGCTTCCGTTTGTCCAGTCAAATGCTTCATTGTTCATCACTCGTTCATAAGTGTCTCTTGTGAATCCCATGACAGCCCATAAAGACGAAGTTCCTTTGTTGTGATTCGTGTCGTTCCAGTCGGCCATCAGCATCATTCTTGCCCATTCTGAGCCAGATGCGGCAGGGTATTTTTTACCTACAAAGTTTGCTGTGACAGAACCATTATAAGTGATAGAAGTTTTACCCTCCTTGGCTCGTTTGGTCGTTACAAGGATGACACCACCTGCGGCACGCGCACCATAGATGGAAGCAGCGGCATCTTTCAGTACTGATACACTTTCGATATCATTCGGATTCAACTGGTTCAATTCCCATGTGTAAGCGTCTACGCCATCAATCAAAATCAATGGATCTGAGGAGTTGGCCGAAATACCTCCACGGATGCTTATCTTCGCATTCTCAGTCGGTCTTGAAGAAGGGCGGGTGATGGTTAGGCCAGGTATCGCACCTTGAAGTGCTGTTCCTACGTTGGACGCGGCTCTGCCTTTTAGTACTTCGTCACCTTTGACCATTGAAACTGCACCTGTGAGGGACACTTTCTTCTGTGTACCATAACCTACTACAACCACCTCGCCTAAGGCTTGCTGGTCTTCTTTGATGGTTATCTTCAGATTGCCCTGTCCTGTGTAGTTCACTGTTTGAGTCTTATAGCCAACATAAGATATCTGTAGTGTGCATTTCCCTGAGAGAGAGATGGAAAAGTTTCCGTCCAGGTCGCTGGTAACACCGTTGGTCGTACCTTTCTGAATGATGCTGGCACCTATGATAGGTTCGCCTGAATCATCCACTACCTTACCGGTAACTTTTGTTTGCGCTAATGCTACATTTGATATTGTCAGTAGCATCGTGAATAATAATAGTTTTAATTTTCTCATGACTTTTTAGTTGAGGTTAAACAAATAAGGAATTCTTCACTTTTTGCAACAGTGTGCAAATTTAATAGTTTAAATTTCATTTTCTCTTAGTTAATAGGTTATTTTAATTGTTAATAATGTTATTTGTCTACTTGTACGAACAAGAAAAAACAAATACTTAATGTTAATAAGTCTTTTTTGTTATTTATTTTAGACTTTCGATTTTTTTCAATCTTGTGAGTGCCTCTATGTAGTAATAATCCGCATAGATTATCGAGGCATCTATCTCGTATCCTGCCGGTTTGTTACCGGTGGAATGAAGTAGGAACGAATGGTTCTGTCTGCCACTTTGATATTCCTTGGAACTTAGACTTTTCAGCATCCTCAGAGCCGCATTGCGATAAAATGCTGATTTTTGCTGGGGCAGATATGTAGAGAGTTCGAGCAGTCCCGAAGCTACAATACTAGCTGCTGAGGCATCTTTCGGGGCATCGGGTATCATCGGATCGTCAAAATCCCAATAGGGGACATCGTCTTTTGGAAGTCGTTTGAGATAGATATCTGTTATCTTCTGCGCAAAATCCAAGAACCGTTTGTCGTGGGTGTATCTGTATACCATCGTGAAACCATAGATGCCCCATGCCTGTCCGCGCGCCCACATACTGTTGTCTGCATATCCTTGGTGGGTAACGCCCTTGATAAAGTGTCCGTCTATCGTATCGTATACGGCTACATGGTAAGATGTGTAATCGGGGCGGAAATTATACTTCATGGTCTTCTCTGCGTGGGATACCGCTATGTCGTATAGGTGTCTGCCCCCTCCGTTCTGTGATGCAAAAAACAGCAGTTCCAGATTGATCATATTGTCCATAATGGTGTTGTGTGGCCAGTTCTTCGGTCCTCTTTCGCGTGGCCATGAAAGAATTGTACCTACTTTTGGATTGTAGAGAGTGGCGAGGGTGTCGGCTGTTCGCAATAACACATCTTTATATGCTTTGTTATGAGTGAGACGGTATCCGTTGCCAAAACTGGTATAGATAAGAAACCCCAAATCATGATCAAAAGCTGGATATTTGGAAAGAAATTTGAGCGTCTCTGTGTACTTTTCCGCTTCGTCACGTATATCGGTTTTGTGGGTATTTTCATAATCGTACCACAGCACGCCAGGCCAGAAACCAGAGCACCATTCATCACGAGTATCCCGTACGCAATGCCATCTTTTTGCATTCTTCGCGATGCTGCGAGGGTACAGGGTATAATCGAGAGACGAATCTCCGCGAAGTTCTTTGAGAGTTCTGACTATCTGTCTATCGCAGTATTTCAGCTCCTTTTTCGCATGGATGGTTTTAACAAAGTGTTGTGCGTCTGTCGCAGACGCACAAACACTAATTAACACTAACCATACTACTATTACTATTATATATCTATTAACCTTTTTCATGATTCTCCTGTTTTTACACCATAAGCACAGTATGTGAGATACAGCACACAAACTAATATTACGAACACTCCTCCTATGATGCCAATGGCATCGGTTGCCAGACCGATTACCGGTGTAACGGCTCCTCCACCTGCCACTGCTGTTATCATCAGTCCTGATATCAGATTGGCTTTTTCGGGCATTTCCTGCACTGCCATCGAAAAGATGATAGGGAATATACAGGAACAGAGGAAACCTACTGCACCGATACATATCAGGTCGGTTATTTCCTGGTTGACGAATGCCAATACGATGAGTGCTGCAATGCAAACCAATATATTGCTTTTGAAATATTTTATTTCTTTGATATGCGTCATGGCAAAGACTCCGATCAAGGCTCCAACGGTACGACTGATAAAGTAGATCTGTGGTGCCAGACCTGCTTCGCTTTTGGTCCATCCGAAACGAGAAATCATCAGTTTGCTGCTTGTGAAATTAGTCGCCACATCCACGCCTACTACAAAGAAGATACCGAGAAACAGCAACAATATCTTATGGTCGCGCAGCAGCGACAATGTGCCGTTTACTGTTACATCTGTCGATTCTACCTTTTCTCTTTCTATTGGGGTGAGTAAAAGCCAAATAGCCGACACCACTGTAATAGCTCCTAATATCGGGAAACAGTAATACCACAATTGTGTATCGCCCTGTCCGAAATAATTTACGGCCAACAGGACAATATAGGGCCCAACGAATGATGAGATTGCCTTGATTACCTGTCCTGCCGTCAGACTGCTCGTAAGCAAATCTTTGCTCGTCACCACATTATTGAGAAGCGGATTGAGCGATACCTGCAGGATAGCGTTGCCGATGCCCAACATGGCGTATGCTGCCATACAGGTGATGGGGTTGTAATTGATGACAGGCAGAGCCATGCCGACGATGGTGACAACCATACTGAGCAGTACGGTGTTTTTGCGTCCCCATTTGTTCATCTGGATACCTATCGGTATACCTAAGAACAGGAACCATACGAAAACCATAGAGGGAATGAAACCTGCCATTGTATTAGACCATCCGAATGCTTCTTTTGCATAATCAGAAGAGATTCCTACAATATCGCAGAATCCCATAACAAAGAATCCCAACATCACAGGAATGATTGTACGTATCGAATTTTTATCTTTCATATTATATATTTTTTATTTCTATTACGAATCTGTCGAATCGTATACTTAGTCAATGAATAAAAAAATTGTGTCAGATTTGGAAGGTATCTTTTTTTGGAGTATATTTGTACACTCAAAAATTATTTACGCATCAAGATGAAGAATCTATTAAATATCTCATTATCCGTCATCGTCACGTTATGTTGCCTCGTTTCCAGTGCGAATGACAGTGATTTCGTCGGCAATATCACTATGCGTGATGGACTTTGCGGTGAGAATATTTATAAGATATTCAAGGATCACCAGGGTTTGATATGGCTTGGTACTTCTGACGGACTGAACAGCTTCAACGGTGTGACGCTTCATTCGTACAGTACAGGCAATATCAAGCAGAACAATGTGGTTCTTGATATAGCGGAGACCACAGACCATAGACTTTATGTAAGCACAACGAATGGATTGTATCAATTGCAGAACGATTCTCTGGTAAGAATGTGTCCTGAAATAGACTGTAATGTATCAGCACTTGCGGCAGCCGGTACCACCTTATATATAGGTACGGATAACGGACTGTATGTGCTGAACGGCGGAAAAGCGAAAAAGTATCTGATAAGCAGTAATGCCTTATCGGGTGAAAATAAGATAAACGATATATTTATTGATAAAAAAGAGCGGGTGTGGATAGCCACAAATAAAAGCCTCACGATGATGACAAGAGGTGGACTGAGGAGTGTGGATATAGGTACAAAGATGCAACTGCTCGGGAATCTGCATTGTCTTACTTCAATAGGTGAATATGTCTTTCTCGGGTCGAGCAATGACGGTATTATCAAGTATGATGTAAGGAGTGGCAATCTGTCTAAATATATATCTGTGGATTGTAATATCATATCTGAATTGTCAACAGACGGTCGCGACCATCTGTATGTAGCTACTGACGGTAACGGTGCTCATATTATATCCGTGTCAGAAAACAAAATAGTGAAATCGTTTACGACCGGCAGCACACCTTTTGCGCTCAAAGATAATTCCGTATACAGTTATATGCACGATGAAAATGGTGTGGATTTCTTCGGTTCATTCAGATTGGGACTGATGTATACATACTATGTGAACCCTATTTTCAGGACTTATTCTTATCGCAATTTTACAACTGAAAATCTGAATGTACGCAGTTTTACCATTAATGGCAAACAGAAACTGATAGGAACCCGTAACGGTTTCTATTTCGTGGATGAGGCCCGTGATATGGTGAAGTATTTCAGTCCACAGCAGATAGGCGGAAGTATCGTGATATCCAACGTGTTCTATCAGGGGAAATATTATATATGCACATTCGACGGCGGTGTGAAAATATTCGACCCAGTCACGATGCAGGTCCGACCTATGACGGATAATGCCTCTCTAAGCAAAGGCAGCATATTCAGTGTTGTGGTGCGTGACGATAAAATGTGGATCACCGCAGTGGACGGACTTTTTTGTTATGATGCCAAAACAGGTAAGACAGACAGTTATAATTCGCAGAATTCCGGTTTGCTGAACGGATTTGTCAATTGTATCTCTTTTGACAGCAACGGTAATGGTTGGATAGGTACCCAGAAAGGCATCTGTCTGTTGAACGCAGGCAATAGGGCAATCCAGTCTACCGGTTTTCCTGATGGATTCTTCAATAGAGTGAGCGAAGTCTATTTTACAAAAGGCGGTGACGGAAAAATGATAGGTTTTGGGCATAGTGGTGTCTATATTACTAAAAATGATATGTCTGAATTCCAGACGTTGGAATTTGATGAGAATATAATGGATGAATCATGCGCCTTCATCAAGAGGGATGCCAATGACAGATATTGGATGGCAACGGATAAGGGACTATTCTATTTTGACAGGGATCTGAAACAGTATGTTCAGTTTGGCAATATGGATAATATGCATGGTACAGCATTTAATACCAAAGCGGTGTATCTGGATGAGAAGAACAATGTGTGGATAGGCAGCAATAGTGGACTGATGTATGCGCAGACTCGTGGAATCGTAAACCGACATTTCAAGACTCGTTTCCCTATCATTCTTGGAGATGTGAAGGTGGATGATGAAAATGTAGGAATGAAAGTGGAAGATGATATAAACAACAACCATCTGATAGAGTTGAACTGGAATGTGATAAGCGACCCTTTAACTTTCATACCGATTATACTGAATTATTCCAATCCTTCTAATACTTTTTTTGAATATAAGGTGGACAACGGTAAATGGAAAACATCGGTAGGTACTAATAGTATTAAATTTGGCGGTATGTTGCCAGGCTCTCATGCGTTGTACATCCGATTGGCAGGAGCCGAAAACTATACCACATATCTGATGTCGGTCAGACCTAGTGCCATGACTTATGCGGAAATGTTCATTCTCATACTTCTTATTACTGGAGGTACGATTTTCGTGGTACGTAGAAAGAAAATAGTAGAAGCTGTTTATAAGATGACCGAAGGTGACGAAGACAAGACACCAAAGGAGAAGTATTCGAGGGTAAAGATGGACGATGAGGAATATGTGGCCATAGTGCAGAAACTTGAAAAATACCTAAAAACGGAGAAACCGTATCTGGATAGCAATCTGAAAATGTCTGACATCGCCCTAGCTATCGGATGCACCGCTAATAAACTTTCACAGGTATTCAGCCTTTATCTAAAGCAGAATTATTACGACTATATCAACAACTATCGTCTGGACGAGTTTAAACGTATGGCTGCCAATCCGGAGATGAACAGAAAATATACGATCGCCGCCATGAGTGAAAAGTGCGGATTCAAAAAGACGGCATTTTTCAATACCTTTAAACGGGTAACTGGTATTACGCCTACCGAATATATGCAGCAACTTAATAAAAAGAAGGAGTAAACATTCCTGTCTACTCCTTAACTGTCATCCTACTTGATGATGCGGAATAATGCAGCCGCGCCACCACTGTCTTGAAGGTCTAAATTTAATGGATGTCCGCTTCTTATCTGTTGATTGAAACACTTAACTTTTGTCTTACTTGTTGATGACGGGTCGTCCTGATAGAGGCTCATCATGTATATTTTTCCCTTTTCCAGAAAGTCTGTCTTAATCGTAATGTGACGCTTTTGTGTATTGGTCATCGCTCCAAGATACCAATTACTGCCACTTCGGCGTGCTGTCACGATATATTGCCCAGGTTCACCTTGCAATGCCTGTGTTTCATCCCATACGGTAGGTATGATTTTCCATAGTTCCAGTTCTTTTTCACCACCATATAAGACTGGTTTGTCGTACCAATACATAAACTGGATGGGACTGTAATAGACCACAGCCATAGCCAACTGATGTGCATGGGTAGTTTTGATGCGTCTGTCGAAATAACATAGGGTATAGTCGGCTGGACCTGCTATGAAACGGGTGAACGGTAATGTCACGTTGTGGCTAGCATCCGGAAATTCTTCGTTACCTCCTATACCTTCCTGAGTCATCAGGTTGGGATAGGTGCGACTGAAACCAGTAGGACGATATTCGTCGTGGATGTCCACCATCATACCATACCGGGCACATTTGCGCACGGCATCGTGCAGCCAAGTGGTCCATTGCTGGTTGCCCACTTGTACAAAACCGAATTTGATACCTTTTACGCCCCAACTTTTATATAAGGGAAGCAGTGTGTCTATCTGTTGGTATAGTGCGCGCTGGTTGACATAGAGCCATACTCCGATACCTTTTGAGGCGGCATACTTGCACAGGGCAGGGATGTCCAGATCCTTTGTTTCGGACACAGTGGTGGCATCAGAACTCATTTTCATCTCTGGACCGTACCAGCCGGCATCGAGATGAATATATTGTAATCCCCTGTCTACGGCAAAGTCTACGGCGGCAAGTGCTTCTTTCTGATCGAGTCCTGTGCGGAAAGCCTTGCCGGGTTTGATCCAATGGCAGTCTTTAATGGTACAAGTGTCATTCAGATTGAGTATCATATAGTCGTGGTTTATAATGTCCACCGCTTTGTCGGCCGCCATGATAACACGCCAAGGGGTGTTGTAGGGTGTCATGATATCAGCGCAACCGTACATATTGGCATCTAATGTATTCTTGGAGCTGGTGTCCAATTTGAATTTCGTTCTGACATAATCTGTGAGACGTGCTTCCGCCAATGTCACTGTATATCCGTTGGGCATTTTCATTGTGAGCGGTCGTTCACATTCGTCTTTCCATTCCGTTAGAGGTATGTATGAAAAGGGCCCTTGCGCCCATTTCTCATAATAGGACATTGTGCCTTCGGGCATGGCAAACTGGGTTTGTTCTCCTGTGATGTGTATGAAGAGCCCGTTGCTTGTACTAGGGAAATGGTAACGGAAGGCGATACCTTCATTATAGGCGCGTACCTCCACATTGAGATAATAGGTGCGTTCTTTGTTGAACACATTGTAATTGTTAGTGTCTGGTTTCCCTTTCCTAAACTGGAATGTCATGCCGTTGTATTTGTCGGTAATCTCCGACCACTCACCATATAATGGTTTCCATACCGTATGGTGTGACAGGGTGTCTGTGCCGATATACATCAGGTTATCACCCCAGTTGGCGCATGTGTCGTTGGGCACCCCTAAGGCGCTTTCGAACAACTGGTTGTGAATGTTAACACCCATCTTCGACTGTCTGATAATAGGATAGCCCTTATAGGTTACTGCATAATACATCTGCCGTTTGCCTTGATGTTCATCCTGGAAGAATGAAAACACATAGTTGCCATCGGGTGATTTGAGTGTATGCACTGTTCCTTCTATCTGTATGGCTGAAGCAGATAATATAGAGGCGCAACATACAAAAATTGATATGATAACTTTAATCTGTTTCATCTTACTCTCCATATTTGATGTTCAAACCGAACTTATTATACGATACGTTCATTTCTGTGCCGTTGACATTTACTGTAGCTGGCTTTTTGATAGAACGGAATGTGGCATTCACGTGTGACTGTCCTTCGATGTGGAAACTGTCTTTACCGGCTGTACTATTTTTGATGACGAAAAGTTTGGACAACGAAGAAAAATAGTCTGTTGTTCCTCTTCTTACCGCACTGCCGTAGCATACGAAGAAGTCTTTTGCATCGGCTGCATCTGCTCCTTCTTTGTATGTCACTGCAAGCATGTAAGCGTCTGTCGTCCAACCGTCAGCTTCTATCCATGAGTTGCTGTGCATCAGTCTGCCGTCTGCCAGTTGGTTGATATATAAATCTGTAGTCTGTCCGTTTTGTTTTATTCTCAGTCCTATCCAGTCTTTGCCATCGCGTCTTTCTATCACGGGCAGGTTTTTGTCATCGGGACTGTCTTTGAGTATCACTGCCGTGACCGCCTTTACCATATCCGTCGTCTGCGGTAAGTGGAAAGAGTAGTATTTTTCGGTTCCTTTCAGGTCTTCCGTCGGTCCTTGTTTTTCTTCCAGATAGATGTCGTCGGGGTAATCGTGTACGAAATCCGACTGGGCAAAGAGTCTTGGATACAATGGACAGATGGATATGGATGAGTTTCCATTGGTGACATTGAGGTTATATCCATCTTTTTTGACATTTCCTTCCGTATGCCATAACCATTCGAATTTGCCTTGCTCATGACTCTTGATGTCGTCTATGATCAGCAACAGTTTACCCATCCATAGGAAGTGGCGGAAATTGCGGCTCAACTTGTCCGACATCGGACCTGTACCGTTGGCAAGCACATACTTGGTGTCGCCTCCGTCCATCAGGTCATACAGGTATCCGCGAAGTGGGGCACCATGATATTGTTGGGTACGAGGCTGACCTTCTCCGTTGAATAGGATTACGTTGTGTGCATCGCTCTGGAAGAAATAATTCCTATATGCTGGATTCGGGTATGAGCAATTACCCGCGTCTTTGATTATCTCCACACCTTTATGGAATATCACGAACGAATTGGCGTCAGCATGGGAATGATTCCATGTGTATCCGCTTTTGACGGCAATCATTGTGGCATTTTTGCTCCAACCGTTGCGCATTGTAGCCCAACCAAAATCTTTCCATAGATAAGAATTGACGGCGGTCGGTTGTTTGGGCGCATCGTGGGTGTCGGGGGTATAGAGGAATCCCATGGGGCGGTTGCGGAAGTATCCGTCTCGGTGCTGTCCTTCCGCCACCTGATTGAAATACCATAGCATATTGTCATTTCTGATACCGAGTTCGTAAAGTAGCATCATGCAACTTTCTGCCGATATTGTATTATGACTGTCACCGAAATTGACATCATACAGTGCCCCTGTACGCGGATAACACAGATGAATGAAGTAGTCGGGCAGCTTGGTCAGTTGTCTGATAATAGGCATGGATGCTTCTCCGCGACAGTTTTTCCAACCGATGCGAAATAGCAACGCTTCGCCTATGCCGAAGTTGGCGTAGTTGAGACTCTCGTACATACCGCCCGCCTCATCGAAGCTCTTGGCTTTGTTCTGTAAGACGTCACCACTGAAATCAAACCATTCCGGAAGGAGTTCGTTGACTGTACCGGCGGCTTCTTTTGCTTCACTGATTTCATCTTGCAGACTCATGGCGAGCAGTCCGCCCATACATACGCAACTGCTCCACCAGTTGTGTCCCATCGAGTTGAGCGAATGTATACGAGTTGGCTCCATGAGCCAGTCGTGCATGGCAGGTTGTACCCCCAGCCTGTACAGTCCACGGGAGATGGTATCTCTTTCCTCTGCGGTAAGAGTATTATATATGGCATCATATCCGACAGCTGTTGCGAAACATCTGTGTGCGACATTCAGGTCGGCATTCCATGTCGGTTTACGGGCAAGCATCTCAGATGTAGCCCAGGCTTTTGCCTTGACGGCATTGAGCAAAACATTTTTGACAGCATCAGAATATTTGCGGTTGTCTGTCATCAGATAAGCCAATGAAAGGTAGTCTAATTTGGCTATATCATTGGTTTGGATGTTCTTGTCGGCGAATTTGCGTATGTCTTTCCAGCAACGGGTCATCGTAGTATCCGATTTGATACGACTTTTGGCATAGTCGATTTTCTCTTTAGTAAAAATCAGATATGGATGTCTCGTATTTTGGGCGTTGGCACAAAACAGATAGACGGAAAGAATCAGTAGAATATATAGTTTCTTCATGTTAATAAGATGTTACAAATTTATTTGTGCTGCAAATATAAACATTAAATTGTATTTATTGAATCTTTTTATGGGAATATATGTTTAGATGCAGACTTTACTCATGTATTGGCGTATCTCTTTGCGACCTGTGAGCAAGTGGGATTCCACAGTACGTTGACTCATATTCAATTTGCCGGCAATCTCATTGCATGACAATCCTTCATATCTTGACATGCAGTATATTTTGCGTCTCATCTTCGGCAATGTGTCTACCATATTCTTTTCGATACGAAGTATGTTTTTGACATGGATATTCTCAAAAACTGTATTATCGCAACTGTCAGTCCTGTCATATATATAGGAGTGGATTTCCATGCGTTTGCTGTTCCTGCGGAAATAGTCAATCAGTAAGTTGTTGGCTATCGTGTAGATGAAACTTTTGACAGTTTCTGTCAGAAGCATACCCTTATAGTCCATCAGTCTGACAAAGACATCCTGTGTCATATCTTCCGCAAGTTCAATATTGTTATTGATGCGACTTGATATAAATACTTTTACATTGTCATGATATTGCTCGTAAGCACTACCGATCAAATCCATTTTTTCATTAATAATAGTTTCCATAAAGATTCTTTAAATAAGGTACAATTTATGTTTAGATTTTCTTTTCAATGTTGCAAAAGTAATTCATTAAATCTAAACTTTTGATTTAAAAAGTGCCAACCTGGTTCACTCTTATTAGGATGGCAAACAACTTGTTTAACTACTTGATAATGAACGATATGCAATTATTTTAAATTCATTCCGTCTAATTTAGACGGAGTGAATAATGCCAATCCCCCCATGATTATGACCGTAATATAGATTCTGATTCCGCTTTTTATTCTTGTTCTGATAAGATACTTTTTCTTTGGGAATATGCAGTGAAGTACATGATACTTTTCATCTTACTATTTTTTTTGTATTTTGCCTCCACCCTCCACCTAGGGGCAAAATTCCTTCATAAATATCAGATTAATAACATAATGAAAGGTGTGGAGGCAAATTTGTTTGCCTCCACACTGCCTCCACATGTAGAACGATAATAATATTTAACAGATATCTCATAAATCGTACAATTAGCACATTAGCGCAAATAATTTTAAAAGCGCCGTAAAGTGGCTACGACACTTTCGTAATATTACTACGACGGTGGATTAACTTGTCTACGGCACCGCCGTAAAGTGTTTACGAAGCGCCTTCGTAAAATTTATGAGCAAAGATTGACAAATTTTATTAGTGGATATGGCAACTCATATTGTCAATTAACAATGAACGAGTCAACCTAATTTGACACAAGACAGTGGAAGCAGTGTGGAGGCAAACAAATTTGCCTCCACACCTTCCAAGTGTCTACTAATCAAACTTATACAAAGTTATTTTTTCGTCAGTGGAGGGTGGAGGCAAAAAAACGGTTCTTAGCAAATTTAGGTGGATAAAAATTCAAGATATGTAATATAATATACGT
>NZ_CALMHT010000100.1 GCF_937863835.1 uncultured Prevotella sp. | reverse complement strand
TAACATAGTATTTTATGGTTTTTCGCATCTCTGGTATCTATTGTTTTGAAATGGTCGTTCTCATACACTTGTAAAGCATTGTATGTTCCTATATACATTTTACCGTCGCGGTCACGTATCATACAATTAATTACATTACTTGCTAATCCGTTACCATTTTTATCGTTCTTCTTATATATGTGAAACTGATAACCGTCATAGATGTTTAGTCCGTTGTGCGTTCCGATCCATATACGTCCGTTACGGTCTTGGCAAATGGTATTGATAAGACTGCTGGATAATTGTTTATCGGTATCGAACAATTTCCCAGTCTGTGCGTTAACAGCAAATGGCAATAAGGCGAAAATAGTTAATAGTCTAAAAATCTTTTTCATATTGACATGATATTAGTTAATGCTGCAAATATAGATAATTTTGAGTTACATCCAAAAAAGAGAATAAATAAATATCTTGAAAAAACCATTTTTGTTACACCAGAAAAAATGAATGTTACATTTTGTATGGTCAACGGCGTTTTGGTTACATATAACAAACTTTTTGAAACGAATTTGCTTGTTACGTATCTTCTTTATTAATAATTTTGCAAAATCAATTCTTAACCCCTAACATGAGTATGAAAACAAAAGAACTTTTACTAACGGCTACCCTAGGCATTTTATGTTTAGGCGTTAACGCTCAACTACCATATCAGAATCCCAAACTAAGTTTTGAAGAAAGGGCACAAGATCTTTTATCAAGACTCACACTCGAAGAAAAAGCCAGTCTGATGTGTGACATATCACCGGCTATACCTCGTCTAGGTATTAAAGATTTCAATTGGTGGAGTGAAGCTCTCCATGGTTTTACAGCTAATGACGGAATCACATGCTTCCCTGAACCGATAGGGATGGCGGCATCTTTTGATGAGGCTAATCTGTTCAAAACATATTCTTATGTTTCTGACGAGGTACGCGCATTATATGCACAGCGGATGCGTAACGGAGAAAAGAACACCCGTTTCCATAGTCTGTCGGTTTGGACTCCGAACATCAATATATTCAGAGATCCGAGATGGGGACGGGGACAGGAAACTTATGGTGAAGACCCTTATCTGACATCACGGATGGGTATACAAGTCATAAAGGGACTACAAGGTAGCGATACATGTAAATATCGCAAGTTGCTTGCATGCGCTAAACATTTTGCGGTCCACAGCGGACCGGAATGGAGTCGCCATACACTGAATGTTTACGACTTAAGTCCACGTGATTTTTGGGAAACATACTTGCCTGCTTTCAAGTCGGCAGTACAGGAAGGTAATGTCCAGGAAGTAATGTGTGCATATCAAAGATTAGACGACGAGCCTTGTTGCGGTAACAACAGACTGTTACAACAGATATTACGCGACGATTGGGGATTTAAGCATTTAGTTGTATCCGATTGTGGTGCCATTGCTGATTTTTGGCAGAGCCATAAAGTTTCGAGTGATGCTACACATTCCGCAGCTAAGGGGGTCATGGCAGGTACAGACGTGGAATGTGGATTCGGTTATGCATATATGGATTTGCCAAAAGCTGTTGAGAAAGGTCTCATTTCTGAAAAAGAAATAGACGAGCATGTACTGCGTCTGCTGAAGGCACGTTTCAGTCTTGGAGATATGGATGATGCTTCGATAGTGAATTGGAATCAGATTCCATTTTCCGTTGTAGATTGTAACGAACATCGCCAACAGGCATACAATATGGCACAGGAGTCAATGACACTGTTACAAAACAGAAATGGCATTCTTCCACTGAACAAAAACATAAAACGAATTGCAGTCATAGGTCCTAATGCCGATGACGAAATCATGTTATGGGGTAATTATAATGGTAAACCTACACGCACGACAACAATCCTGCAAGGTATCAAAAACAAGATTGGTGCAGACAGAGTATGTTATGATAAAGTTTGTGATCTTGTTGCCGATAAACTGAATGAGTCTCTTTTTGATAAGTGCGTCAACGGAGGCAAGAAAGGACTGGAAGCGACATACTGGAATAACAAGGATATGAGTGGAGAACCAGTGATTGTAGAACATATCCTCAGTCCACTGCAATTGACTACAATGGGACAGCACTCATTTGCCGATGGTGTGAGAATCAAAGATTTCTCGGCAAAATATGTTACTGATTATACAGCAGAGAAAACAGAAGAACTATATATTAAAATAAGTGAGACAGGTGTATTCGACATCAAGGTAAACGGGACTTCTATATACAATCTTGACAATTGGCATTCTGTACCTATGCGTATACCTGTAAAGGTAGAAGCGGGCAAGACTTATCATATTGCAGCCACATTCAAATCAAATGATAATCAAGCTGGACTTGACCTGAATTTCTGCCGTGAACTGCCGATGGATTACAAATCATGTCTGAACAAGGTTAAAGATGCGGACGTGGTCGTATTTGTTGGAGGACTTTCCCCGCAATTGGAAGGTGAAGAGATGCCTGTAGAACTACCGGGATTCAAAGGCGGAGACCGCACTGATATTGAACTGCCGAACGTACAGCGCGAAATTCTCAAGACATTAAAGGCTGCTGGTAAGAAAGTCATCATGGTCAACTGTTCCGGTTCCGCTGTAGCAATGGTGCCTGAAACGCAATCATGCGATGCTATCCTACAAGCATGGTATGGTGGTGAAGAAGCTGGCGCTGCTGTAGCAGATGTATTATTCGGAGACTATAATCCTAGTGGGAAATTGCCAATTACATTCTATAAGAGCGTGAAACAATTGCCTGGCTTTGAAGATTACTCTATGAAAGGCAGGACATACAGATATACAAATGATGCGTTATTCCCCTTCGGATTCGGATTAAGTTATACTAAATTCAAAGTAGGGAAAGCTTCTATTACCGGAAATACAGACAAATCAAGACAAATAACAATACCGGTAAGTAATATAGGCAAAAAAGACGGAACTGAAATACTTCAGATATATATCCGAAAGATTGGTGACGACAAAGGTCCGATAAAATCTTTAAGAGGTTTCAAACGTGCTTACATCAAAGCTGGCAAAAAGACCTTAGTCGATATTAAATTGCCGGACAGTGCATTTGAATTCTTCGATTATGGTACGAATACAATGCGCACAATTCCTGGCGACTATGAAGTAAAATATGGCAATAGTTCTGCAGACAATGATCTGCAAACGATAACAATAAAAATATAAGTAGATTTTATAATAGTTTAAATTTGGTTAGTAGATAGTAAATAGTTCATAAAGTTTAGTTATAGATGAACTTTTCAACCACCCACATGTGATATGCAGGTGGTTGTTTTTAAATGAAAAAATTAATTAATAACATATACCCCCAATGAAAAGACTCAGTTTCTTATTAATGATCGCAATGATTATGATTCATTCATTTTCAATGGATGTACAAGCGGAAGTTGTTCCAGATCCTAACTTCTATATTTATATTTGTTTCGGGCAGTCGAATATGGAAGGTAATGCTGCCATTAAAGACACCGACAAAGTAGGTATCAATCCTCGATTTCAGGTTATGGATGTGTCATCAGACGACTCTTCCCATAATGGAAGAATTGCCGGTGAGTGGTATACGGCCGTTCCTCCTTTGTGTAGGTGGAACACAGGACTGACACCTGCCGACTATTTCGGTCGTGTACTTGTCGACAGCCTCCCGTCACATATCAGGATAGGTATCGTAATGGTAGCCGTCGGAGGTGCCAGCATAGATGCCTTTGATGAGGATAATTATAAAGGATATTACGATAGCAGTGCCGATTGGCTCAAAGGTATTATGAATACGTATGAAGGCAATCCTTACAAGAAACTGATAGACATGGCACAGAAAGCACAAAAATATGGCGTTATAAAAGGTATCTTACTCCATCAGGGGGAAACCAACAATGGACAGACCGACTGGCCAGTTAAAGTAAAGAAGGTATACAATCGGATATTGTCTGATCTCGGATTGGAAGCTAACTCCATACCATTACTGGCAGGAGAGATGCTTAGAAAAGAAGAGAAGGGCAAATGCTATCCGATGAATGATATCATAGCAACTTTACCACGTGTTATTCCTAATTCTTATGTCATATCATCAGAAGGATGCAAAGGTAATAATTTCGACGGTTTACATTTTTCTACCGAAGGGGCAAGAGAACTAGGGAAAAGATATGGAGAACAGATGTATGCGATATTGAAATCAAAAAAATAGCTAAATAATGTTCTTCTTTCGTATTATTTGGTTATTTTTGCAAAATGTTCCGTCAATTAAGAAAGTTAATATGCCTCATTATGTTGCTGGTGATTTCATTGAATTCATCAGCATACGACTTTCTACGTCCTGTTAAGGGGGCTATCAAGGGAGGATATGACTTTTGGGTATATACGCCTACCGATTATTTTTATTCTCTGGAAAAGACACCGGTGGTTATATTCCTACATGGAGCCAGCCTTTGCGGGCGCAATCTTAATCGAGTCAGACGTTATGGTCCTCTTGATGCTATCGTAAAAGGCAGAGAAATAGATGCACTTACTATTGTTCCTCAAAATCCAGGAGGAGCGTGGAGCCCGAAAAAGATTATGCAGGTACTAGATTGGGTGAAAACTAATTATCAATGTGATACTACTCGTGTATACGTGCTCGGTATGAGCCTTGGTGGTTATGGTACAATGGATGTATGTGGTACATATCCCGACCGTATAGCAGCTGGAATGGCACTCTGTGGAGGAACATCCTTAAAGGATGTAAGTGGACTTGGAAAACTGCCCTTCTGGATAATACATGGCACAGCCGACAGAGCAGTTTCCATCATACAGTCAAAGGTAGTGGTAGATAAACTGCAAAATTCCAATAATGACAGTCGATTGCGCTACGACTGGCTACAAGGAGCCAATCACGGTGCTCCAGCGCGTATATTTTACTTGAAAAAGACATACGAATGGTTGTTCTCTCATTGTATTTTAGACACAAACCGTCCTGTAAACAAGGATATTTCTATCGGTTTACCTGACATACATAAAGCATATAGTGATATTCATTCTGGAGTACCAGACCCGGAAGTTATCGATGGCCCAAGTATAACAACTGGTAACGAAGATTAAATAAATAATTTTGTAAATACGGTACATAATGAAACAAAAAATAATATCACTGCTCGAAGATGCACTTCCTCTTGTTGATTTAAACTCTGATTATCTTTATAGTGAACTTGATTCCTTAGGAGTGACGACAATCCTGATGCTTCTTTCCGAAGAATATGGAATACAACTGAATTCAAATGATGCGACTCCCAAAAACCTGAAATCAATTGATAGTCTGGTCGCATTGGTAGAATCAAAATTGGCAGAGAAATAGGTCAGATGATACTTGAAGATTATATCAACATAAACGCCGAAAAATATCCACAGAAGGTAGCGATTATCTGTAATAAAGAGAATATCACTTATTCCCAATTGTTGGATAAGGTATTATCACGTGTCTCTCGATTTACAGAAGAAGGTATCAGCAAAGGTGATATAGTACCCCTTGTATCTTCAAGAAGCATAGAATATCTAGTAGATTATTTCGCTATACATAAGATAGGTGCCGTTGCGGTTCCTCTTGAAGAAGGAATCCCTGATGAATTATTCAATTGTATAACCGATAGACTTTCAAAATGCACTGTTCCTGACGGGACGGCTGACATCCTATTTACCACCGGAACCACTGGCAAGTCAAAAGGTGTAATGATAAGTCATAAGGCTATCATCGCGGATGCAGAGAATCTAATTGATTCGCAGTTGTTCTGCCATGATACCGTCTTTATCATCAATGGTCCACTTAACCATGTAGGTTGCCTTACGAAAGTATTCCCTCTCATTCTGCTGGGAGCAACAATTTATCTGATTCCAGGTATGAAGAACGCGGAAGATTTTTTCTCTGCGCTCAATTATCCGAGTAACAAGATGGCGACGTTCTTAGTACCGGCAAATATCAGAATACTTTTGCAGTTTAGTGGTGACCGTCTAGCTGAATATGCCGATAAGATTGATTTCATTGAAACCGGAGCTGCCCCGATGTCACAGTCGGATATGCTTAAACTTTGTGATATTTTGCCCAACAGCCGACTCTATAACACGTATGCTTCCACCGAAACCGGTATTATCACGACATACAATTACAACGACGGCAGATGTATCTCCGGATGCCTCGGCAAACAGATGAAACACTCAAAGATCATTATCACGGAAAATGGCACAATAGCATGCCAAGGCGACACGCTGATGTCTGGGTATGTAGGTGATGAAGAAATGACGGCAAGTATATTGCGCAATAATACTATATTTACATCCGATATCGGTGAATTAGATTCTGAGGGGATGTTACATCTGAAAGGACGTAAAGACGACGTCATTAATGTCGGAGGATTCAAAGTCGCCCCTACGGAAGTAGAAGATGTGGCATTGTCACTTCCTGAAGTTAAAGACTGCATCTGCATTTCAGCCAGTCATCCCATAATGGGTAATGTACTGAAACTACTTGTTGTACTGAATGAGGGTTGTGAACTGGACAAGAAAAGAATCGCCTTATATATAAAAGGTAAACTGGAACCATATAAAGTTCCAATGATGTATGAAGCGGTAGAAGTTATCCAACGAACTTTCAACGGGAAGATAAACCGCAAATTTTATAAATAAACATCACAGGGCACCTTCGTAACCAGTCTACAGCGATGCTGTAGACACTCTAATCCATCGCTGTAATGATGTTACAGAGCGCGCGTAACACAGCTACAGCGGTTTAGACAAAATTTTATTTCAGCTTTTATCGGAATAGTATCCAAGTGAATACTATTCGGTCCATTCGACTAATTGGAACACTAGATAAAGTTCGTGTTACATCTCATAAATCTATATACAATTATTATTTATAATTTTGCACACTAAAGGAAAGATGTAGCTATATAATGAAACAAAAACTATTTATCAAAATACCAAAAGAGACCATCACTTGGTGTATTGTATTCTTTACATTATATGTCTTCATAGAGGTCTTTGCTAAATACCGTTTGTTTTATATGGAACAATGGCAAACATTTTATTATAATAGTTTGTTTGTCAAAACCGTCATGTTTAGACCTGGTGGTATTGCATGTCTTATAGGTGATTTTCTAATCCAGTTTTTCTGCATACCATATTGTGGCGCATTGATTATGGCCCTTATGTTCACTTTAATCATATTGATTATTGGGAAATTAGTACGTCATATAGCTCCGCAACATCCTTTATACGGTCTTGGAATCATACCGGCAATGGCACAGTTGTTCCTGCAACTAGATAATGTCAAATATCATCTGGCCGGGAGCATAGCACTGTTGTTCGTCGTTGCTTTTGTATATGGGACCATCAATATAAAGAACCCGAAAAAACAATTATTTGTTTCATCCTTATTGTCTGTAGCACTTTTCCTTTTGTGTGGCGCAGCCACTACACTTTTTTCTATTATTATATTGGTTTGTGGCGCTACAATGTACACGAAACGTTTCTATTTATACCTAATCCCTGTATCTTTATCATTTATTTCAGCTACAATAGCTTTAAAGAATGGCTATGCGGGAGAATATGGAATGCTTCTGTCACAAGATGCCTATTATTCGTGTTCTACACATTCACTTCTTTTCGCACATTTATCTTGGATACTGCTAACATTAATATTGTGGATATGTCTTATATGCAGAAAAACTAGAATAACAGGTAAGAAGTCTTTTGTGTATCTTCAAATCATACAGATTGCGATAATCATAATACCTACATATTATATAGGACGCTTATCATATAATCCTCATCAGGAATTGTTTTATCACTACGCTTATTATATGAGAATGCAAAAGTGGGATGATATTATTAAACTGAGTATGAATAAAGAACCAGATAATTGTATTGACCAGATATGTATTAATACAGCTCTCGCAGAAAAAGGCATGTTGGCTGAAAAACTATTCAACTATCCACAAAAAGGCATTGAGTGTATATATATTGCACGAGAGGCCTCCTCTCCCTATGAAGCAATGATAATAAGCGAAGAATTTTTCTCTATGGGATATATTGCTGCTTCACGAAGATGGGCATTTGAAGCGAATGAGGGTATGGACAATAATAGTCCATATTGTTTTCAACAATTAGCAAGAACAAATATTATATTTGGCGACTACGATGTGGCTGATAAATATATATCATTGTTGAAGAGTACAATATTTTATCGCGATTGGGCTGATACGCAAAGTAGATATCTTCACAATGATAATGCTGTCTCCCATAATAAATTATTAGGTATCAAACGTTCATGCATTCATACAAAAGATGACATGATGTTTGATTATGATATCACCGCAGACCTCAAACAGATTATAGATCACAATCCTCGCCATACTGCGACGATACAATACTTAGGGACAATATATCTACTTAGTCATGATATGACTGGATTTAAGAATATGATAGACCGATATTATAGAACTAGGGCATTGCCTACCTTGCCGCAAACATTTCAAGAAGCAATAGTCTTAATTGCTTCCGGTAATACTGCGATGCTTAAACACTACAATATATCAAAGAAAATTATCAATGAATATAATGCATACCAACAACAAAATAATCTTTAACTATGAAGTCTACAAATTATTATAAGTTAGTATTTTACTTTATTTTCGCAATATTAATTACCTCTTGCGATAAAACCATTCATATTGATAAAAATATGGCAGTATTACCGGATATATTTCCTGATTATAAAAATATAACGATACCGCCAGACTTTGCTCCTTTGCATTTTGAACTAAAAGATACTGCTCAATATGATGACGTCTGTGCCATATTCAAATCAGGAAATCTGAGTGTTACCGTGGCTGCAACACATAATCAATTCAACATCAGCAAAAGTAAATGGAAAAAGTTGCAAAAACAACATAATACGATCTCTGTTATTATAGCTGTAAGGAAAGCTGATAAATGGATAGCTTATGCGCCATTTCATTTTTTCATATCCAAAGACAGTATTGACCCCTACATAGCGTATCGTCTTATTGAACCAGGATATGAGAGATGGGGGGAGATGGGTCTATATCAAAGATGTCTGAAGAATTATGATGAAAGAGCAATCATCACAAATAAATCTACGGGTCATAATTGCATGAACTGTCATTCTTTCTGTAAACAATCACCTGACAAAATGCTTTTCCACATGCGAATGGACTATGGTGGTACTTATGTTATTAATGGTAATGAGATAGAAAAGCTTAATACAAAAACCGACAAGACAATATCTGCACTCGTTTATCCTTCGTGGCATCCATCAGGTAATTATGTTGCATTCTCTGTGAATACAACTAAACAGATGTTTCATACTACAGACCGTAACAGGGTGGAAGTATTCGACTGTGCTTCGGATGTCGTGATATATGACATCCATAAACATGTAATAGTTACATCACCGTTATTATCGTCTAAAACTTCTTTCGAAACATTCCCTACCTTTTCCGCTGATGGTAAGACACTCTATTTCTGTTCTGCAGATAGTATGAATATGCCAAATGATTATAAAAAAGTGAAATACAATATATGCTCTATTTCTTTTGATCAGCAGACGATGAAATTAGGCAATAAAATTGACACAATATATAATGCGAGAACCGTGGGCAAAAGTGCTTCATTTCCTAGAGTCTCACCAAATGGTAAATATTTGATGTACACGTTATCCGCTTATGGTAACTTTTCAATATGGCATAGAGACGCTGATCTGTTCATGATTAATTTAGATACAGGCAAGAACATGAATATAAATGCTCTGAACAGCAAAGAAACTGAAAGTTACCATTCGTGGAGCAGTAACAGTCATTGGATTGTGTTCAGTAGCAGAAGGTTAGACGGACTTTATACCCGTCTGTATATAGCTCATATAGACAACAACGGTAATGTGTCAAAGCCATTTTTATTGCCACAGGATGATGTAAATCATTATACTCTTTTGCAGAAATCGTATAATATCCCGGAATTCATCAAAGGCCCAATTAAAATGAGTCCAAACAAAATAGCAAGAGAAGCAAGATACGGGGAGACCTTGGATATAGCAGCTAGATAAGCATGCCAATATTATAAAAATCGAACATTTTTAAAGGTTGTTACATTAGACAAATTTTGTGTTACACTGCCGTAATAGGAGTTGCGAAATTCATTATAAATTTGCATCCGTTAAACATATCGTCAACTAACTTATTACAGAATACCATGAAGAATTAAATAAGAACTTATTATTATACCAATATATAATCTATCATATATGGAAAAACAAAATAACCAAAACATTATTTAAATTAATTTTATTATTTATCTATGAAATGCATTAATCTAAGAAAGTCCCTAGGGCTATTATTCATGTTTATGATGATACCTCTATGGGCAATGTCCTAGAACGTCACAGTTACGGGTAGTGTAAAAGAAACTGGCGGTGACGCACTTCCGGGAGTAAGTATCAAGCAAGTAGGCACATCTCAAGGAACTATTACTGATTTAGATGGTAATTACAAACTTACTGTTCCATCAAATGCTAAACTTGTATTCTCTTTTGTTGGTTATCAATCTGAGACTGTATCAGTTGGAGGAAAAACCAAAATTAATGTTACCTTAAAAGAAGATAGCAAGACATTGGACGAATTGGTAGTCGTAGGTTATGGTACGATGAAGAAAAGCGATATCTCCGGTGCTGTTGCTACCGTAGACCGCGATGCTATGTTGAAGAAGGCTCCGACAAATATCGGACAAGCTCTTCAAGGTGCGGCAGCAGGTGTACTGGTCACACAGAATGACGGTTCTCCTGACGGTTTCGCATCTGTTCGTATCCGTGGTATCGGTACTATCAATGGTTCCGCCGACCCTCTATATGTAGTAGATGGTGTACAGGTTGGAACAGACGCTAGTTTCCTGAACCCTGCTGATATCGAGAAGATTGAGGTTTTGAAGGATGCTTCTGCAACAGCTATTTACGGTTCTGCAGGTGCTAACGGTGTCATCATGGTCACTACACGACATGGTTCAAAAGGTCACACGCAAATCCAAGTTACGGCTGACTTTGGTGTTCAAACCCTTCCTGATAAGTTGAAAACCTTAGGCGTTGATCAGTTCGCTGCTACTGTTCGTGAAGCGAAAGCTAACGATGGTGCAGGTCTTTACAATAATATATGGGATTCCAAATATGACGGGAAACGTAATTATATCGACTGGCAGAAAGAAATGACACGTGCTGCAATCAAACAGCAGTATGGAGTGACGGCTTCTGGTGGTAA
>NZ_CALMHT010000099.1 GCF_937863835.1 uncultured Prevotella sp. | reverse complement strand
TTCCTTTTTTTGTTCTATTTCCTTCAGAACCACCTGCCACATACACCGTAAAATTTCCTGACCCATTTGGATTCGTCATATCAATAGACTGTAAAGAGTCATATGGCTTACCCCAGTTTCCTTTTGCTTTTGTTTGGGTTGCTGTGCAAATGATTGATTTCTTAGGTATATTTTTACAATTCAGTTTAACAAGCTTCTTTTTACTTTTCTGTTTGTCTAATGTCGCAAACAACTTCTTTCTATTTATACACGTAAGTTGAATCTGTCCTTTTTCTTTTCCTTTTTTTGCAAGTTGTGTCCACAACAAAATAGTTTTCTTATCTGTAGACAAACAAGCTTCCACATGCATAGCTCCTCTTGTTGACTTTCCTTTCTTGTTTGCATTCTGTGGTGCAGTTAAATATGCATAACTTATATTTTTTATTGAATCTACTTTATTATAGTCATGCGTTCCCTTTTCAAACCTAATAAATCCAACTGCATTTCCCCATACTATATTTTTCTTTTTATTTGCAACCACCTTGCCGGCTGTCACCATCAAATATGTATTGGTTACTTCTTTTCCCTTTGCATCCTTTTCCTTCCTTGTAAACATCTCCAATGTCTGACCATGATGGAAATTCTTCAATGTCATTCGTTCCGTGCCTTTTCCCTTTAAATCATATACAGTATCATTCTCTTTAATATTCCAAATTGCTGCCGTATCTGAATTAATACTTTTTAGAGAAGTCTTTGTTATCTTTCTCTTCGCACATTTTGTCACCTTGACTCCATCAGAAAAGTGCTGAATGACATACATGGTCTTCCCAAATTTGAAGAAGGATTGAATTCCTTTTGTTCCTGCATTCACAAACTTCGTTTCGACTTTAGATTTCTTTGATGGAATCGCTGCCGCCTTGCTATTAGATGCCTTGGCACTCATGAGTTGTACGGGTTCTTCTTCCTCTTCTTCTGGTTCCGTATCATCCCAGAGTTCTTCCACATAACCCTCGTCATCCACTTCTTCGTCATCCACCTCAAATCCAAGTTCTTTTCGCTTTTCTACATATTCATAATACTCTTCGTCTGTGTCAAAGAAATCACGACCCAAGTCATAATAAGCGGCTTCGTCCATGAGGTATTCTTCTTCCCAATCAGGGTCACCAACGTACTCATCTGGAATCGTTATCATTTCATAGAGACAATCATTATATATTTCGACCTTATCACCGATTACTGTTGCAATAAAACCAATTGTCTGGCTCTGACCAGGCTCAATATTCTGATTATATCCCATGTTTTCAAAATATTCTTCATCGCGTCCGTCGATGTATTCACCATTCCACATCTGGTCATAGGTTAGATTTGTTGTCAAACCTAATTTCCAATCCTCTATGGTTCTATCGGATGTATTTGTGATTACATAACGACCTGTCACCTTGTTGTCCCAATGGCTATACTCTTCATATTCAATTTTATAATCATTCTGGTCGGTTGCCTGGCACATACGTGTCAAGTAATAGTCCTTCATTTCATCAATTTCATTTTCATAGTATACCGTCATCCCAAAGCTAACACTATCATCTGCTTTAATATCCTGATTCCATGTTGCATTCTTAATGGTATATTGATTTTCAGCTTCATTTTGATTTGTTATTTTAGCATTCCATATGTTCTCAATTTTGTTTTTGAAGGTTAAGCCGATTTCCCAATCATCAATTCGATCGCCCGAGATGTTTTTAACTGTAACATCCATGTTGTAGTGATGATCCCATTTTGCTGTGATATTCGTAGTGATTTTAATTTCATCATTTGGTTCGTCTACTTCTAGTTCGCCCTCTTCTTCCTCTTCGGCATCTTCTGTCTCAAAGTACTCGCTATCAGGTGTCTCATCTTCAGCATCAATGGCTGAACCTGTTGTTACATCAATTGCTCCCCCTGTGGTTGCTGTTGTCTCCGCTTTTGTTGAAACCACGCCTCCCATTAGTGTGTTTGCAATTAATGCTAGCACTAACGTAAGCGAAAGCATGCATCGTATTCCTTTTCTCATGTTCATTTCATTTTCCTCCCTATGATTATTATAATCTCTCGGAATCTCTACGCCAATAAATTCAAGGCTTTGAGATTCCTCTTTTTATAAAATCCCCCACTTTTTATCAAAAAACACTTGACAACTTCATCGAAAAATGCGGCGCTTCGCGCCTATTGAATAAGAAATACCGTCGCTCTCGGCGGCAATCATTTTTCGATATGGAGGCGATTTTTATGTTACCTGTTAACTGTGGCAGTCATGCTGACTACCAAAACTTTGTTGTTGAAAACTTACGTAAATATTATCCCAATCCTGATTCCATTGCTCGTTCTACTTGGGATATCATTGATCGATTTTGGAATCTTGATCTTTCTTTTACTGACGAGTTCATGCGAAACAAATACTCTGTATTCGGCCCGAAACCAAGAACTCCTTCCTGTATGCAGCGTTCCTATCTTTTGTCAATTGATTTCAAGGTTTCATCTCTTACAGACTGGGCTGCACAGCTTAAAATCAATCCTCTCTATGCCATCATAAGTGGCTTTGAGTTTGGTGATACCCCTGGTGTCGGTACATTCTATGACTTTCTTTCAAGAGTATGGGATTTAGATGATAATCATCTTTCCTCTCATATTCATCCGCTAAAAGTCAAAGTCAAAAAACCAAAAAACAAAGGTTCAAAAGCCGATTCTGTAGAGAAGGTTACTGTAGAACAGCTTCTTCCTGAACTTGAAAATACAACTTTTCGTATTGATGAACAGCCTTACGGTTCTTTGTTCAAACTCTATAAAGCAGAGTTCCTTGATACCTCTGTGTCAAATGGACTAATTGATATAGATAATCTTGCACTGGCTGGTGATGGAACCCCTGTCGTGACATCTCATAGAGAACGCAAACATCGTGTTTGTGACTGTATTTCAAAAGGCATTACCAACTGCAAATGTGACAGATACTTTTCTCAACCGGATTGTGATATAGGCTGGGATTCTTCCAGAGACTGTTGGTATCATGGATATGATTTATACATGAATGTTGATTCCAAAAGCGACCTGCCAATTTTTCCATTACTGCATCCTGCCTCAAAACACGACTCTCATGGATTTCTGCACAACTTTTTTAGGCTAAAAAGCTTTTTACCTGATTACAAAATCACCAAACTTCTTCTTGATTCAGCACATGATGCAATGCCGTATTATACATACTGCAAACGGGCTAATATAACACCTTTCATTGATCTGAACGGTAAAGGCGGAAAACCACCCGTTTATAAAAATGATTTCACCATTGGCAAAGATGGTGTGCCTATTTGCCAGGCTGGATTACGAATGCGACGTGATGGCACTGAAGTTGCTAAAGGTAGAACTAAATTCAAATGTCCAATGATTAGCCACAAAGGCGGTTGTATCTCCTGTACTTGCGATAATCCCTGCTCTGATGCAAAATACGGACGTACTGTTCATTTGGTAATGAATGACAATCCAAGATTATTTAATAATCCACCCAGAAGCAGTAAAGAGTGGAAACTTGAATACAATGCAAGAACTTCTGCTGAACGCTCTAATAAGCGTGAGAAATTAGACTTTAAATTAGAAGACGGCAGACACCGTTCATCTAAGATGTGGTACTGCCGACTCTATCACATCCTGATGTTACAACATCTGGATGCTTGGGATATGCCTTTTGAATCCACCCTCAGAAAGTTGATTCTACAAACAGCATAATCCAAAGACTATTATATCTCATTTTTTCAAACATAGCGACAGTTATGTTTATTTCTCATACACATTTTTGCGTTCATGGATAATATTCACTTTTCAAAGTACAATGCCAGTGTTTAGCTGGCATGATCAATCAAGATTCCGAGAGATCATCTTTTCAAATTTCCAGTTTGGAACTTTACATACCGGACAAACTTCTGGAAGGAAATCTCCCACATACACAAATCCACAGATTGTACATTGTTAACTTCCGCATTTTTTACA
>NZ_CALMHT010000098.1 GCF_937863835.1 uncultured Prevotella sp. | reverse complement strand
CAACGACTTTAGTCTTGTAACCAAGATAAGAAACTTTTAAATACTTTGCATTTGCAGGAACTCCAGTGATAGAGAAAGTTCCATCCACGCTTGTTGCTGCGCCAATCTTGCTGCCGTCAACGACAACAGAGGCACCGATAATAGGCTGTCCATCGTCAGAAGAGACAACGGAACCCGTAACTGTACGGTTTTGAGCCATTGCATTGCCTACAAAAAGAAGTAAACAAGCCAATAACAAAAGTGAAATTTTTTTCTTCATAAATTCTCTCTTTTTAAAAATTTTACCTTAAATAAATATTTAGGGTGCAAAATTATATAATTTTTATTCCACTTCCAAACATTATTTGAGAAAAATGCATTTTTATGCTCATTTTTATGTTAAAAATACCATATCAATGGTATTTCTCCTACTTTTTGATAACAAAAAAAGGTTTTAAGTTACGAAATGATTTTTGTTAAAACGAATATTCAGTGAATATTAATTTATGATAGCGCAAACAACGAATAGAAAATGATTATACATACAAGAATGGAAAAATCACATGAAAAATGTAAAAATTGTTTTTAACTAAATATTATTAAAAACAATCTTTACATATATTAATAGGGACAAGATAGCAGACTTTTTCGGACGAAACTGCTGTTTAAACCCAATTACAGACTACTGGTAGGATATATTCTTCAGTTCGTTGATATTCTCTGAGTTTACTTGATTGGTCAAACTGTTCAACAAGTCGGGCAAAGTGATATGATACGCCGGACTGAACTTGTCGGAGTGCATGTATTCCAATACACTCTGATATAGTTGGCGCGTTTCCTTGTATTCCGATTCTTTACTGAGAGGTGACATACATACGAGCAGTCTGCCTTTGCCTACAGCAAATTCGAAGAGGAGTCCAAGTCGGTGGTTGCGCTCGATATTGTCTATCACCTGCACGATCGGGCGATATTCTTTCTGAAGACCGTCGAGTATCAACGGATGACTCTGCTTGACAATAGGGAACCACTGCCAGTTGGTATGCATTTCCGTGGGGAAATCGGTGAATACCGGATGAGACGGGTCAGTCAATATACCAAGGGTTCCGGGAGATACCGGACGCTTGTTGTTCTCACTGATTGTCTTAAACATACGGTAATTCCAATAATCGGTCTGAAAGAGACCGTCTACTGTATTGCCGACAAACTGTGTACTGTCGGGCATATATAGCACACACGCTCCCTTTTCTAGTTTTCTGCCTATCTCATCCGTCATCTTCGCGGTGATGATGATACCTTTTTCTAAGGTTTTGGCTTCTTTCTGCATGGGATAGAACCATAGCGGATAGGTGTTCTTGTAGTCTGTTCCATCAATATGGAGAGACAGATTATATCTGCCCGCCTTGTTTACAGACACTTTTGAAAGGATTTCACCTGCATTAAACAGTCCGATACTGTCATTAGGGATGGCAAACGAGCCTTTATCATATATATCCCCGTCTTCACTTGTGATGCACCAAGACATCGATTTGTCCTGTAAGGACTGTTCACTATAGTTGGCTACCTGAATATTCAGAGACATCTGTTCACCATTATAATAGGTATAACCCTTAGCATTGAGCAGCGGCACAACGGGCGAGCACCATTGACGGAACTCTTCGGGTGTGGTGATACCTTTGGTCTGCATGAAGGCATCGAGTATACCTACATAGGCCGAACCCTGACCGGGATAATCCTGCAGGTCGAGGAGATGGAATCCTGCCATATTACGTGTGCGGAGGTCCATCTCTATATCCGCTTTATAAAGTTGCACGCTCCATAATCCGGATGCTTGATGGAAATCAGTTGCCTGCGACAGCATACCTGCTTTCTGAAGACGGGCACGGAATACTTCCATATTATAAGGATAGAGTACACCTGTATATTTCTTTATCTCATGATAGTCGGGATAGGTCTGGAACTGAGCCGTCTCATGACTGATGACCGGCATCGGACAATTGCCTATCGCCTTGTCGAAACTGGTTATGGTATTCGGATACTCATGATTGATCAGTCCGCCGTCGGCTACATCCGAGAAAGCGAACGAACCGCGCACATGTGTGTTGTAGTCGCCATATTTCTCTCCGCCTACACGACAGGTGGTGAAATAATCCATACCTTCTTTATATCCCTGATAACCGAGATAGAAATTGGAACCAAACGTATAGAGTATCTTATTGTCCACAGCCCTGAACGCATCGGTAAAACTCTTCATAGTGGGTATGTCGCCCCATAGTTCATTGCCGAGGGCCATCATCACGAACGACGGATGGTTGCGGTAGGCATGGATGATATTCTGACCTTCCTTCTTCAGAAAAGACATCAGGCAACTGTCTTTCTTGTTGAAATCACCCCAGAAAGGCAGTTCCGGTTGCAGATAAATACCCATTTCGTCGGCTGCCTGAAAGGCTGCTTCGGGCGGGCACCATGAATGGAAACGTATGTGGTTGATGCCATAATCCTTGCACACCTGGAAGTGACGGCGCCACGACGCCACGTCCATCGGCACATGGGCAGTAAGTGGAAATACGCAGGCATCATGCTTGCCGCGAAGGAATGTCTCATGATTGTTAATATAAAAATGATGGCCACGTGCGGTAAAGGAACGATAACCGAATATCTTCTCTGCATGGTCCACGCCAGCGATATTGGCTTCAATCGTATAGAGGTAAGGATGATATTCGCTCCAAGGTTTCACCCAAGTCGTATCTACAGGTATGGTTACATCATAACAAGTGCCGTCATAACTGTATTTCAGATATTGTGAACACACGATTGCGTTGGAAGTATCGGCGGTAGGATTTATAAGATATAATGTGAGTCGTTTGTCTTTCTTAATCTTTTCAGACAGAGACACCTTGACACGAAGTGCGGAATGGTCTACATCGGGGATTATCTGCATATCTGAGATATGTACAGGGTCTTTTGCATCGAGATACATCTGTCCTATTATGCCGTTCCAGTTGGTCTGTGTATCCTCGGTATATGCATGGGAGTTGGCATAGAGCTGTTTCGGCACACCTGCACCATTGTCCACCATGATTGTTATTTCGTGCTTGCCCGGGACAAGATATGATGACATATCATATATCTGTTCGGTAGAAATATCATTGTTCGTCCCCACAAGTTTACCATCGACGAAGACCGTCGTAGGTTTTGTGCGTTCCAGACACAGACGAACCGTTTTCTTTTTCCAGTCCATAGGTATTTCCACGCTGCGGCGATACCAAGCCTTGCCTACATAGGAAAAGAGGCGGGTGAGATGAGTGGTCTCGTCTTTCTTCGCACAAGGTATTCCTTTTTTATTCGTATCCGTCGTCCCCGGAAGGGTGACAACATCACTGAATGCGGATGAAACCGTTATCTTTGAATCAGGGTCTAATGCGAACTGCCATTGACCTTGCAGATTAATCTGGTCGTGGAAAGCGAATGCGGACATACTGTTAGCGAATCCGCAGAGGAGGGTGATAAG
>NZ_CALMHT010000097.1 GCF_937863835.1 uncultured Prevotella sp. | reverse complement strand
AAATTTTCTCGCACGACGCGGAAATGAAAACGGATAAAGACACATGAATAAATACCTATAAAGTAAGAAATAAAAAGGATATATGACATTATGTAATAAATAAAAAGTAAAATATTTATTGTATAACAAAAAAAACACTAATTTTGCATCCTATTATAATACTATCAACACGTTACATGTATGAAGGAATAAAAAAATCTAATATAAAGTATATGAAAAAATTGATCTTATCAGTCATCGCAACAATGGCAATGACCGTGCCAGCAGAGGCACAACTGTTGAGCACCACAGTGGCTCAAGGAAAAATTGAAGGTGTAGAAGCAAACGGGTTTGCTCTCTACAAGAACATTCCTTATGCAGAAGCGCCTGTAGGTGAACTGCGTTGGAAGGCACCTGTAGCCAAAAAGCCATGGATAGGAACATATAAAGCAGACAAATGGGGAAATCGTCCTCCTCAACCCATAGATCCCAATCAGAACGGCAATGACATCAAGATGAGCGAAGACTGCCTGTACCTGAGTGTTGAAACACCCGCAAAGAGCACTTCAGACAAATTGCCTGTGTTTGTGATGATACATGGCGGCGCCTTCCGAACAGGTTCATATAGCGGAACACAAGAGAGTTTTGTACGCGATGGCATCGTGTATGTCAGCATCGAATATCGGCTGGGGCCACTAGGGTTTATGAGTCATCCCCAACTAAGCAAAGAAACAAAAAGAGGTATTTCGGGCAACTATGGTATACTCGATCAGATCATGGCATTAAGATGGATTCATGATAATATTGCATCCTTCGGTGGAGACCCCGACAAGGTTACCATTGCAGGAGAATCTGCAGGTGGAATATCTGTCAGTATTCTCTGTGCGTCACCGCTATGCAAAGGATTATTCCGCGCCGCAATTTGTGAGAGCGGAAGTTCTTTCTGGCCTATTTCTGACCAACGTGGGGGCAATACGGCAATATGCACCTCAAAGTCAGCGGAACAAGTAGGTATGAACTTCCAAAAATGTTTGAGAAAGAATAATATCAAACAGATGCGCCAAGTCCCATTTATGACACTTATCGACAGTTCACAAGCAGAGGTTTTCTGGCCCGTCGTAGATGGTTATGCTATTACTGGCGATCAATACAAACTATACGAGGCTGGTAAATACAACGATGTCAATGTTCTTATCGGAACCAATTCAGACGAAGGATCTATGTTCGCGCGTCCGATGCCGGTAGAAGCATACAAGGCACACGAGCGTTCAGTCTATGGTGAATGGAGCGACAGTCTATTGGCCCTATATCCAGCAACAAATGAACAGGAAGTCTATTTTGCCATGTCTGATATTTTCCGCGATGGCAGTTTCGCATGGGGTACTTACGCATGGGCAAACCTTCAAAGTAAAACGGGCAAAGGACATGTATATATGTATTACTTTGATCAGGATTCCGAGAATACGATTATCAGGAGTCGTCAGGGCGGAGCCAGCCATGTGGCAGAGATGCCATTCGTCTATGGATACACTTTTAATGGCGGAAAGATGACCGACACGGAGAAACACATGCAACAAATCATGTCGCGCTACTGGATCAACTTTACAAAAACTGGCAATCCTAACAGTGAAACTCTACCGTATTGGACGCTCTACCAACAAGGGAAACCTACTGTGATGATTATGCGCGAAGGATTCCATCTTGACAAGGTACAAAACCAACGCCAAATGGATTTCTTTGAACAGTTTTTCAAAAGCAGAAGACAGTGATTCTGTCGTAATACGACTTTCACAACTGTTCATATTACAGAAGAAGCCCCCGTAACGAATGTTCCGAGGGCTTCTTGTATGATTGAGTATGAATTATAACTCGATAATGAGCGACTCTCTCGCTTTCATCTTCAATGTCTTACCGGTCAGATCAATAGTTTTACCTGTCAGTATATCAGTGCCTTGCTTGGTATCACCTATCACTTCGGCATATCTGCGGATGTCGAATGTGGCCGCCTTTGTCGTTCCGTTGAGCACCGTCAATATTGTTTTTCCGTCTTTCTGACGAGCAAAAGCATAGATACCATCGTGAGGCATAAACTGCTTCATGGTTCCTTCACTGATTACGGTATTGCCTTTACGCCAGTTTAACAGACGGCTCAGCCAGTCAAACATCTCATTCTCTTCTGCGGTACGTCCCTCTTTCGTAAAGGTGCTGCGTTTATCACCAGGGAATCCACCAACGAAATCCTTGCGCACATTACCGTCGGTTACTGCCTTTGTACCGTTCATCAAGACTTCAGTACCGTAATACAACTGAGGTATGCGACGTGTGGTAAGCAACAGTGCATAAGCCTGTTTCAACATATCAATATCTTTACCATCACCCAAGAATCTGTCCGTGTCATGATTTTCTATGAAAGCCATCACATTCTGAGGATTAGGATAAAGATAATCGTATACAAAACTGTTGTAGATACGTTGCAGACCAGTTTCAAAACCATCGGTCTCTTCATTTTTAGCCTTTGATAGTTTATCATAGAAGCTGAAGTCCATCACCGTTTTCAGGTTACTGTTCTTCTTGGCCAGTTTACTGTCTTTCTGCCATGTAGCTGTATAAGCCGGTTCTGTAACCCAGGTCTCCCCCACTACATTAAAGTTGGGATATTCGTTGTTAAGTGTCTTCATCCATCCTGCCATACCATCAAAATCCGCGTATGGGTATGTATCCATACGAATACCGTCGATACCTACTGTTTCGATCCACCATTCACTGTTCTGGATCAGGTATTTCATAACATGTATGTTACGTTGGTTCAGGTCGGGCATAGAAGTGACGAACCATCCGTCTACAGTTTCCTTCTTGTCTATTTCGCTCGCATACGGATCTACAATCGGGGTTAGACGATAACTGGTCTGCAGATACTTGTCTTTGGATTTGGAATCGTACAACCATTCAGGCGAATTGAACCAATCCTTTGAGGGGATATCCTTAATCCATGGATGTTCGAAACCGCAGTGGTTGAATATCATATCCATCACCACTTTCAGTCCATGCTGATGAGCATCAGCTATCAACTGCCGATACTCCTCGTTGGTGCCGAATCTGGGGTCTACACGATAATAATCGGTAGTGGCATATCCATGATATGTACTGTAACCATGAGGATCGTCCGGCGAATTGTTTTCCAGTACCGGTGTAAACCATAGTGCCGTTACACCCAACTGATTGAAATAGTCTAAATGCTGGCGGATACCTGCCAGGTCACCACCATGGCGCAGACTCGGTTGAGTGCGGTCGCATTTGTATGTGTTCATACCTTTTAACTGGTCATTCTTCGTATTGCCGTCGGCAAAACGGTCGGGCATCAACATATAAAGGACGTCGGCACTTGTGAATCCCTGATGTTCTTCACCTCTCATCGTTCTGTTCTTCAACTGATATTTCACTTTCGTCTTACCTTCTTTGGTGGTAAAATCGAGTGTCATCACACCTGCCTTGGCATCATTGAGGTTCAGATAAACCAGTAAATAATCGGGAGAGTCCAATTTTACCAAACTGTCTATCCTAACTCCGGCATAATCAGTTGTAACATTTGCACTCTGCACATTTTTACCATACACCATCAACTGCAGTGAAGCATCTTTCATCCCCACATACCAGTCGGTTGGTTCGATACGATCTATCTTTACTGATGCATTCATAGATAAAGTACTTAATAATAAACTCGCTAATAAAACGGATTTTTTCATATCATTATATTTTTAATTATGCAAAATCAAAGAGGACTGTGGATTCACGACAATCGTTCCACCGCTTATTGTTCCTAATCCATCCTCATTTATAGTCCCGTCACATCCCACTACGGTATATTTACCTTGTGGTATATTCACTTCTACAGATTGTTTGTTCCCATTGAAAACGACAAGTATTTCATTCCATGCATCCCCGCCGGCGTTGTTCTTTAATCTGAAGGCTACCACACACGACTGTGTCGGTATGAATTCCAGATTACTTCTTACATCGTCAGCGTTTGCCATACGAAAAGCCGGATGATTCTTACGCAACTGTATCAGGTTTTTGTAATAGTCGAATACCTGCGGATATTTCTCAAGATGTGTCCAGTCAAGATGATTAATGCTGTCAGGAGAATTAAAACTGTTGTGAACACCTTTTTTATCCCTCAGCATCTCTTCCCCACTCAATATAAAAGGTATACCTTGGGATGTAAATACAGCCGTCTGGGCAAGTTCGTCAAGACGAATCAATTCTTCCTCGCTGATATCGGGAATACTTGATTTTAACCTGTCTACAAGACACATATCATCATGGCAACTGACATAACTTATCTGTTGAGTCGGTTCATCTGTCCACGGCTTCTTGCTGTAGTTCACTTTCGTGTAATCAACCTGGGGATGCATAATAGCTCCTACGATACCAGCCTTCAGACTTTCCTCCTCTCCGGCGGTTCCCGCAAGGAAAGCACCTTTATGATCGTCATTGAAAGGACCTCGAAGTGCATCACGCATATCATCCGAGAATGCAGCGATACGTGGCATCTGCTGTATGTTGGCTTTCATGGCCAACTTATCCTGTGGATAAGCGCAACTACCGGCGCTCCATCCTTCACCGTATATGAATATAGATGGGTCTATCTGGTCTACGGCAGCACGAATCCGATTCATCGTCTCTATGTCGTGCACACCCATCAGATCAAACCGGAATCCGTCTATATGATATTCATTGATCCAGTATTTCACAGATTCGATCATAAACTCACGCATCATCGGTTTATCACTTGCTGTCTCGTTACCACAGCCTGAACCGTCAGAATATTTGCCATCCGGTGTCTTGCGGTAGAAATAATCAGGATATGTTCTCTGGAATCCGCTCTGGTCGATGTTGAAAGTGTGATTGTAGACCACATCAAGTATAACTCTTATGCCAGCCTTATGCAGTGTCTGCACCATCGTTTTAAACTCTTTGATACGCACTGCAGGATGATAAGGATCGGTGGCATAAGAACCTTCCGGCACATTATAGTTTACAGGATCATATCCCCAGTTATATTGAGGTTTATCCAATTTCGTCTCATCTACAGAAGCATAATCGAAAGAAGGAAGAATATGTATTGCATTCACGCCCAGTCTTTTCAGATATTCTACTGATTTCTTTTCAGACAATGCAAGAAACTTACCTTTATATACCAGTCCGGATGACGAATCTATTGAAAAGTCACGATGATGAAGTTCGTAGATTACAAGGTCGGCCGGCGACTTCACGGCAGGTCGTCTGTCTTCATTCCATCCATCAGGATTTGTCGTCGACAAATCCACTATAGCGGCTCTCTTTCCGTTTACGCCTACTGCTTTGGCAAACACACCAGGTGTTTCTTTCCAATCTTTCTTATTATCAGAGATATCGAATGTATAAAACTTGCCAACCAGATTGCCTTTTACTTCTGCGGTCCACCGCTCGTCAGCCGTTTTCTTCATCCTAACAGTTTTGAAAGGTTTTCCACCCATACCTTCTGTATACAGACGAACGAATACCTTCTTTGCCGTGTTTGGTGCAAAGAGTCTGAATGTAGACTTCTGTTGACCATAAGTCAATTCATTAAATTCCTGTGCGTTCAGATGATGCGCAGCCAATATAGTTAACAGACTCGTAAACAATATTCTTTTAGTTATCATATCTACTACTTATGTTATTAGAAAAAGAAAGCGGGAATTTCGTCCCGCTTCTCTCTTTATTTTGCAAACAGGGACATCGCGAAACCTCCGCCGTGTGCCTCTTTAATCTTGATAACATCTCCTTTTTTCACTGTACGGTGAGAGATGACATAAGCCTTCGGGTTATTTTTATAATCCGCATCTTTGGCATCCTGATAAATATCACATTTATAGGTACGGCCTTTGTCGAGGAAATCGAGTTTTACGACAGCCTCATGACCATTCTCGTCACATTTACCGCCAACGAACCAATTATTTGTTCCTTTTGCTTTACGTGCCACTGTGATATAGTCGCCCGGTTCTGCTTCGATATATTTACTATCATCCCAATCTACTGCTACATCACGTATGAATTGGAAAGCATCATCAAATTTCTCGTAGTTTTCAGGTAAGTCGGCAGCCATCTGCAGAGGACTGTACATCACGAGATAAAGTGACAGTTGACCGCAGAGCGTAGTGTGTACATAAGAAGTGTTATTCGACCATGTTTTCAACTGTGTTTCGAATATGCCGGGAGTATAATCCATCGGACCACCTTGCAGACGGGTGAAAGGCAATACAACTGTATGGTCGGGATTACTGCCGCCAAAAGATTCATACTCCGTACCGCGAGCACTTTCATTACCGATAAGGTTAGGATATGTACGACACAATCCTGTAGGACGAGTCGCCTCATGGGCATTTACCATAATGTGATGATCGGCGGCTTTTTTCACTGCATAGAGATAATGGTTGTTCATAATCTGTCCATAGTGGTGTTCACCTCTAGGTATGATATCACCTACATAACCACTCTTCACTGCATCGTAGCCATATTTGTTCATCAGACTATAGGCATCTTCCATGTGACGCTCGTAATTCATGGCTGAACCGGATGTCTCATGATGCATCATAATCTTAACGCCTTTGGAATGGGCATAGTCGTTGAGCATCTTGATATCGAAATCCGGATAAGGAGTGACGAAATCGAATACATCAAACTTAGAATGTCCGATCCAGTCTTCCCAGCCTATGTTCCATCCTTCAACCAACACCTCACTCAGTCCGTTTTTGGCTGCGAAATCTATATATTTCTTTACTTCCTCATTGTTAGCTCCATGTACGCCATGAGGTTTGCACTTTGTATAATCTGTCACGCCCAGTCGGACAGAAGGCAAGTCATAAGTATAACTCCACTGGTTCTTACCTACAATCATCTCCCACCATACACCGCAATATTTTACGGGATGGATCCAAGACACATCTTGATAAGCGCATGGTTCATTCAGATTAAGAGTCAGTTTGCACGACAACATGTCACGTGCGTTGTCACTTACCATAATCGTACGCCAAGGTGTATTGAATGGTGTCTGAATATATCCTTTCATCCCTTGGGCATCGGGTGTAAGCCATGACTCGAATATCATATTCTTATCATCAAGATTAAGACTCATCGTAGGATAATCCACACAGGCTGCTTCATGGATATTCAGATACAGTCCGTCGTCGGTCTTCATCTGTAGGGCTGTCTGCACACCTGTCGGCGAAAAAGTAGTCTGAGAAGAATTGTCCGTTACGGCCGACTTCATCAATCCGCGTATCTGTGACAACTTAGATGTTACCGTTTCATACTCCTGTGTATCGTAATCTCCCGGCAACCACCATGCTTTATGGTCGCCTGCCATAGCAAACTGTGTATGTTCTTCTTTTATAATAAAATAATTCAGATCTTTCTGCTGTGGAAATTCATAACGCAATCCCATTCCGTAATCGTAAACGCGAAAACGGATTATCATATTACGATTGTTCGCCGCCTGATGAAGGGTTACGGCCAGTTCGTTATAATGATTACGAATTGTGGATGTCTCACCCCATACAGGTTTCCAGGTCTCGTCGAAAGTGGAAGTATTTGTATCAGCAACAGTAAAACCATCCATCAGGTCAGTTTCGTTCATGCCCTTGCTGGCATGTTTGTCTTTTGCCAGTTCAAGTCCCAGATGACTAGGTTTGATAACAGCCTTCTTTTTGTAAGTCATCTCATAAGTAGGACGACCATTATCAAGATAAAATTTCAGGCTCACATTGCCATCAGGAGATTTTACCTCTTGCGCCATTGCCATCAACGGTAATAGCATAAATGTAATGATAGTGACAATCTTTTTCATTTTTCTTTTTAATGTATTATTAATTATTTTCTTGAGCTTTGAGATATTAATTCTGTTATATCGTTATTGAATTCTTTGTTACCAATCAAGTCTTCCACATTCAAGTGCATTCTGTAACGCCAATAATGATGTGGATTCGCCGGAATATTGATACGTTCCCCATTCTGGTCGGGCAGGCGCAACTTGTCGTCGATGGCCAACCAGTCCTGCAATGTCAGAATGCAAAGCATTGAGGGACATGTAAGATGACGGGATATGATATCTTTAGCCAACCAACCCGGTAATGGATGTGGAGCATCTCCGCCACGGTACAGCATGGTACTATAATACTCTTGTGTACGGGCATTGTCTTCGTCCCACCACTGACGCAGGGTGGCTGTATCATGTGATGATATGGTGCATACAGAACGATATGGGTTCTGTGAGAGATGTCCGAAGCGGACATGCGAATCTTTTGGCATAGACTGCAGTTCAAGACTCAGTATACGCAGTTCGTTCATTACCCAAGATACACAGTCGGGAACCATGCCCAGATCTTCCGCACAAACCAACATACGTGTTGCCTGCACCAGTTTCGGAAGTTTTTTCATAGCTTCCTTGTACCAGAACTGATTATTACGGCGATAATAATAGTCATTATATATTTTATTGAATATGAACTTGTCACTATCATACAATGCCTGATAAACAAAGTCGTACTGCACCGAAATCCGAGGATGATATTTATTGGGATTCTTATGGTCGCGCAGGAAAAGCACATTACTTATCAATGCATACAGTCCGTCCCTTATCCATACATCATCGGCAGAAGTCTTACCTTCAAAGGCGGCTTCAACTTTTCTCTGCGTATTGTATTCCACTTTCATCCTATACATATCATCATGGGTATGCTCAAGATATTTGGCACAGACCTCGTCAGCATGTTTGCCGAATATTTTGTTTACCACCCAATCAGCAATAAAAGGTTCGGTAAACAGTTTTTCCTGGAAATGCAAGCCATAAGCCTCTATTTCTTCTTTTGTCATGGCTAGCGACGGGGCAAACTGACCTAACAGGCCATGAACTGCATCGATTGGAATCTCCCATATACGGAAGAATCCCAATACATGATCGATACGATATGCATCAAAGAATTTGGCCATGTTGGAAAAGCGTCTTACCCACCATCTACAATCATCCTTTAACATCTCGTCCCAATTGTAAGTAGGGAATCCCCAATTCTGTCCATTCGTAGAAAAAGCATCTGGCGGGGCACCTGCCTGACCGTTAAGGTTAAAGTATGTAGGTTCTGTCCATACATCGCATCCGCAACGGTTTACGCCAATAGGTATATCGCCTTTTAGGATTACGCCTTTACTTCTGGCATAATCATGTACAGCCTCCATCTGAGTATTAAGGATGAACTGCACAAAATAATAGATTGCCACATTCTTGTACATATTTCCACGCGTTGATTCCAATGCAGTGCGTTCTTTTTCATCAAATACATGGTGGTCGGGCCATTTATTAAAGTCGGAATTCTTATATAATTTACTCAGATAACGGTATTGGGCATAAGGGACAAGCCATTCTTTATTTTCTGAAAAGAAGGTCTTATATTCTTTCGATTGCATCATTTTCTTACCCTCCTGTTCGAAAAGAATGGCAAGATATTCCCTTTTTGCCTCATTCACACGTTCATAATCGATCTGTGGGAGAGCATTCAGTTCTTTTTTTATTTTATCAAATTTAGCCTTTGCTTTTTCATCTGTTATCGACGGTAATGCATGAAAGTCAGCATATTGGGGATGCAAAGCAAAAATACTGATGCAACTATATGGATATGAATCTCTCCAAGTACATGTCTGGGTAGTATCATTGATTGGCAATACCTGTAAGATCTTCTGATGCGTAAGTGCTACCCAGTCTATCATCTTTTTCAGGTCACCGAAGTCGCCTACACCGAAACTGTCTTTTGTTCTTATAGAGAATACGGGTATTACCGACCCGGCTATTTTCCATTTTGCGATTGGGAAATCGACGGGTGGTATCTCAAAGACTTCCACCGTCTGCGGTTTACTGACATTAATATCAAGAGTATGGTTTATACCGTTCTCCCAAATGATGTTGGAAATGTCCTTCTTATTCAGAACGATAAACTTATATTCAATAATAGGACGTGATAATTTATCTGCATCCAACGTGACAATCCACTCATTGCAATGATGTTCGGTCATCGGTAACGCATTACGGGTATTCCATTCGCCCAACAGTTTATCATCGCCAACAATAGCCAGACAATCGCCTTTGCGCAACTGCGTTGCACGTACCTTTAAACAAATCGTATGATTATAATCCACAAGATCACTTGGTCTTAGTCGTTCTCCTACAGCACAGTCGGTATAAGCTGAACTATACAAATAAGAGTCTATCGGATTATCTATCCATATATCATTTGTTTTGTATATGAGAGCATATTTGTTGTTAATATCAAGGCGATGAGGGACTACAGTCCATTCACTACGTCCATCTTCTCCGTTATGATTCACACAATAGTAATAATCAACATAATCTACTGATTTTGCGTCAAATACTATTTCAGTATTCCATTGCCGACCATCTGTCGTCATCATTTTTACGACTTTTTCTTCGGTCTTTCCTTTTTCATTTTTATGGAGGAGAATATTTATAAATAATTCTTCACCAAATGATGTTCGGTATTCTATGCTAAATTGAACTTTCATAAGCATTGTTTAAGAAATTATGCCGTAAAAGTACAATAAAAAAGAAATGGAAACCACATATTATATAACAAAATTCGATTACAATTAATGCAACCGTTTGCACGCTGGCTATTAAAAAGGGAGTTTTTTACAATACGATACTCATACCGAAATTAAGATTTAAGAAATTCATCCTTGTTTTTTCCTCAAATGTATCATCTATTACGCCTGCGTTTGTTACGTCTGTAGAATATCTATTATGTAATACGAATGTATATTTTGGATTGGCATAGTCGTAATCCAAGTTTAACATAAACGAGACATCCTTTTTCACAGCATAAGTAAGCGAAAGACCTGTACCTATAGTGAGTGCATTATTTGCTTTAATTTCCATGAAATCAGAATTATGATAGAGATTCGGATCTATCTCGTCATGCGTAATGTCACCTTTCGTGTCAGCCGCGCTTCCTATATAGTCATCCAGCAAATTCTTTGTAACAGTATTTGTACAACTGAAAATGGCATCTACGCTATAATCTGTCGTCAGACGGTTTCCTACCAGTAATTTTGTTCCTACTCTCAGTCTTCTACCTATTGGCAACGAGGCGTAAGCACCGACTGAAACATCTATCATACCCAAATGACTTGATTCCAGGCCTTCCAACTTAAACAAATTTTCTGGCATTAGGCTTCCACCCGTCTCCACATTATAATTAAAATCGGAATTAAAGGATTCTACGGCGACTGGCAGAGCTGATGCCTTGAGACGTCCACCTACGCCGAAATATTTATTAAGATAATAGGCTCCCTCTATATTAACAGATGAAGAACGTCCTGTCTGAAGGACGAGGTTCATAGCATGGCCGTTCGGTGTCATATCATCTTTATATTGATCATATACATCAGGCGCTGTAAGGTGTCCTGAACCGAAACTGGAACCGACGGTGAGACTTAAGAAAGACCCGTTTTCAGAAATATCAGGAATATCATTCATTGCTTTATGCTGTACACCTTTGCCTTTAAGAATCAAGTCGCCCAACATATATCCAAGATCCGTAGAAACGATACCGAGTCCGGCACCAACCAGTACATCACTGATCCAGTGGCGGTTATTCATGATACGTGTAATACCTGTAAGAGTGGCGACGGCATAACCTCCTGCCGTATACCAAGGACTCAAGTATCCATATTCCTTTTGGAAGATAGTAGCACCGGCAAAAGCGGTTGCCGTATGTCCGGAAGGGAATGAGTTATTGGATGAATTATCAGGCCGCATCTCCTTCGAAGTATATTTCACGCCATTCACAAATCCTGCCATAAGAATGTATGAAAGGGCCGAATTCAACGTCATACGTTTCCAACTGCTGGCACTTTTTACGCCCAGCGCTTTCAGTGCGAAAGTAGCAGCTACAGGAGCATACTGTATATAATTGTCATAACTCTCTTTAAAGTGCGGTTGGAAGAAGGTTTTGATGGTACGGAAATCTTTCTTCTGTGCCTTGACAATCAATCCGTCTGCTATAAAAATCAGCCCTGCATAAGTAGCATTTCTATTAAACGACTGTTTAATAGAGAATTTTTGGTTTCCGGTCTGTAATTGAGACGCATAATCAGTTGGCGACTGAAAGGATTGTTCTTTTTGCGATTGAAAAGGATTATACGCAAGGGAATCAGCACCCTGAGCATTAACATTAAGCACATAAGTCAATGTCAATATAATAATGATTAAGGACTTCTTCATCTTATTTATATTTATGTTTGCAAAAATACAACAAAAAATAAAAAAAGAAGAAGAAGTCCTTAATTATTTCACCAAAAAGGTTATTTCTCGCCGACCGTCTCCTTGAT